>JAFKJZ010000676.1 GCA_017305815.1 Hyphomicrobiales bacterium | reverse complement strand
CACCAACGGCTTCTCCCGCGTCGGCGACCGCGACAATGGCGAGGCGGACGGCACCAAGAAGTTCGCCGGTACAGCGCGCACCAGCTACAATTCGGGCGAGGGGCAGGCGTTCGATTTCGGGGTCACCGCCTATCACCAGAAGTCCGAGGTCGATGGCGGCTCGGCCGCCAAGTATGACTTGCCGGGCTATGAGCGCGACCGCGATGTCCTCACCGGCTTTGCCCGCTTCAATTTCGAGGGCTACGACGGCAAGCTCAACAACCAGTTCTCGTTCTTCGGCTCCCAGACGACCAGCGCCTATATCGAGCCGAACCCGCGCTCGACCGATACGGACGGCAGCGATGTCGGCCTCGAATATCAGGGCACGCTCGACATGGGACAGGCGGGCACGTTGATCTGGGGCGCCCGCGCCGAGCAGGAGGCGGCGACGCAAAGCACGACCACCAGCGTCGCGACCGCCAGCAGCTTCGACATGGAGCGCACGCTGCTCGCCGTCTTCGCGATGCAGCAGTTCACCCTGTTCGACCGGCTGAACCTGTCGCTCGGCGGGCGCTATGACGAAGACGTCGACGGGCAGGGATTCCTGACCGGGCGCGCCACGGCGGCCTATCTGATCGACGAGACCGGCACGAAGTTTCGCGGCAGCTTCGGCAACGCCGCCAAGCGGCCGACCATGTTCCAGCTGTTCGACGGCCAATATGGCAATCCCGATCTCGTCGACGAGCAGAGCTATGGCGGCGACGTCGGCATCGATCAGGAGCTGTTCGACGGCCGGCTGACCTTCTCGGCAACCGGCTTCTACAACAACTTCACCAACCTGATCGAGTATCAGTCGAAGCTGCTGCCGGACTATCCGAAGTCGGGCTACTACAACATCAAGAGCGCCGAGACATCGGGCCTCGAACTGTCGGCCGATGCGATCCTCTGGCCATCCGTGCTGAAGGCGACGGGCTCCTACACCTATCTGCACGCCGTCAATCTCGACACTAACCTGCCGCTTTCGCGGCGGCCGGAGAATAGCGGCTCGCTGACGCTGACCTATACCGGCATCGAGGATTTCGAGTTCGGCGTCATCGCGACCTATGTCGGCGACCGCTACAACAATGACGCGAAGACGGCTGCGGCTCTGGTTCCGCTCGATGCCTACACCAAGGTTGATCTGACCGCGTCCTACAAGCTCAATCCCGAGACGACGCTCTATGCGCGGCTGGAGAACCTGACGAACGTCGAATACCAGGACGCGTTCGGCTACAACAATGCCGGCCGTTCAGGCTATGTCGGATTGAGATGGACGCATTGACCGCAGCGAGGCCGGATCTGTTGCGAGCGAGGGCTGCGAGCCGCTGGCTCGTGCCCGGCCTCGTCGCGCTCGTGATCGTCCTGTTCCTGCTGTCGCTCGGTGTCGGGCCGGTTCTGCTGTCACTCCGCGCGGTGGTGGACGGGCTGCTCGGCACCGGCGATGAGGCATCCCGCCTGATCGTCCGCGAGATCCGTCTGCCGCGCGCCATTCTGGCGGTGGCGATCGGCTTCTCGCTCGGCCTGTCCGGCGCCGCGCTGCAGGGGCTGCTGCGCAATCCGCTGGCGTCGCCGTCGCTGTTCGGCGCGCCCTCGGCCGCCGCCTTCGGAGCGGTGCTGGTCATCGCCTTCGGCGTGTTCGA
>JAFKJZ010000450.1 GCA_017305815.1 Hyphomicrobiales bacterium | reverse complement strand
TGTCCTCGACCACGGCGGCGATCGGATCCAGAATCACCAGCGCCTCGGCCACAACATAAGGCGAACGCTCCGCCGCATTGGCGAGGCTGTCGCGAATGTCCATCAGGTTCTCATTGACCCGGAACAGCATGATCACCGCCTCGCAGGCTACCCGCGCCAACACGACGGCGGCGAGCGTGCCGATGATGCTGACGGCGATGGTGATCAGGGCGGCGACCGGCGCCAGTTGCACCAGCGCCAGGCCATTCAGCAGGCCGGAAACGCCGAACAGCACGGCGATGGCCGCAAGCAGCCAGAACAGCAGTTCGATGACCGACGTCGCAACGAACCGATCCCATTTGAAGAGGTCGAGAAAGGAGGTCATGCCGTCATCCCAAAGAACTACTCCACACGCGCGCCGCCTGCTTCACGCATCGGCGAGTCGCGCCAGAGTCTCACAATTCGCGGCGCGCCGCATCTTCCCATGCCTTGAAGCCGTCATCATCCAGCATTGTGGCCACATATTCCGCGGCCGGCCTGGAGAGTTTCGGCTCATAGGTGCGGAAGCGGCTGACGACCGGCGCGAACATGGCGTCGGCGATCGTGCGCTTTCCGAACAGATACGGACCCTCCTGGCCGTACTGGGCGCGACTATCCCGGAAGATGGCGTCGATCCGGGCGATATCGGCGGCGACGCCGGGATCGTCCAGGCCGATGCCCGGCAGATGCGCGAACAGGTCCATCGAAAGCGCCATCCGGAGCGGCCGGAAGCCCGAATGCATCTCGGCCGAGACCGAGCGCGCCACGGCGCGGGCGGCCCGGTCGGCAGGCCACAGCCCGGCCTCAGGAAAACTCTCGGCCAGATATTCGCAGATCGCCAGCGAATCCCAGACCTTCAGCGGCTCGGACGCGCGGCGGTCGATCAGAAGCGGGACCAGCCCGGTCGGGCCGAGCGCCACGGCCTCGGCCTTGCCGGCCGGCGTACGGTGCAGCAGCACGATCTCATCGAAGGCCGCGCCGGTCTGCCGCAGGGCCAGCCAGGGCCGCATCGACCAGCTCGACCATTGGCGTGAGCCGATCACGATCGTGAAATCCGGCATGTCAGTGACCTTCGAAGGTAACCAGCGTGCGAACGGGAACATCGAGCGCCCGGAGCTTCGCCGCGCCGCCGAGTTCCGGCAGGTCGATGATGAAGCAGGCGGCCTCGACGATGGCGCCGCGCTGGCGCAGCAGCTTGACCGCTCCCTCCGCCGTGCCGCCGGTCGCGATCAGATCGTCGACGAGAATGACTCGGTCGCCCTTGCCCACGGCGTCGACATGCATCTCCATCTCGTCGGTGCCGTATTCGAGCGCATAGGACATGCTGACCGTGTCGTAGGGCAGCTTGCCTTTCTTGCGGATCGGCACGAAGCCGGCCGAGAGCTGATGCGCCACGGCGCCGCCGATGATGAAGCCGCGCGCCTCGATGCCGGCGACCTGGTCGATCTTCGCGCCGGCCCAGGGCTGGACCAGTTCATCGATCGTGCGGCGGAAGGCGCGCGCATTGCCGAGCAGCGTGGTGATGTCCCGAAACTGCACGCCGGGCTTTGGATAGTCCGGAATGGTGCGGATCGAGGCAGCGATGTCGTTCAGGGCAGAGGTCATGACGGCTTTCGAATATCTGCGGACGGTTGCCTAGGCTTGCCCCAGCTTTGCGCCCGCGTCCAGTTCCAAGCCCGCGACCGGTTCCAAGACAGCACAGCCTGCGGCGTTGCAGCAACAGCCGGGCGGGATCAGCGCGCCAGCACCCGGCCGGCGACGGCGTCGAGCTTCGAGAGCAGGGCCGGATCGCGAGCGTGCGGCGCCGTCATTATGGCGTGATCCAGAGCGCGGTCGGATCCGATCGGGCATGGCTCGTGCTCGGCCGGGAAGTCCCGCGCCAGCCGCGCCACCAAGCGCTGCGCCTTGTCGCGGTTCTCTCCGAGCACCTGGATCACGGCCTCGACCGAAACGGCCGCATGACCCGGATGCCAGCAATCATAGTCCGTCACCATGGCGATCGTGGCGTAGGAGATCTCGGCCTCTCGGGCGAGCTTCGCCTCCGGCATGTTGGTCATGCCGATCACCGAGGCATCCCAGCTGCGATAGAGGTTCGACTCGGCGACCGACGAGAATTGCGGCCCCTCCATGCAGACATAGGTGCCGCCGATGTGATGGTCGATCGCCTCGGCCTCGGCGGCGCGGCGGATCTGCTCGACCAGCCTTGGCGCCACCGGATGGGCCATCGAGACATGCGCGACGCAGCCATTGCCGAAGAAGCTCGACGGCCGCGCCACCGTGCGATCGATGAACTGGTCGACGACGACAAAAGCGCCGGGGAAGAGCTCCTGCTTCAACGAGCCGACGGCAGAGACGGAGACCAGATCGGTCACGCCGGCGCGCTTCAGCGCGTCGATATTGGCGCGATAGTCGATGCCGGAGGGCGACAGGCGATGGCCCCGCCCGTGGCGCGGCAGGAAGACGATTTCCGTCGCGCCGATCCGTCCGAAGCGGAGCTGGTCGGAGGGCTGGCCCCACGGGCTTTCGACCGTCCGCCATTCCGCGCCTTCGAGGCCCGGCAGGTCATAGAGACCC
The DNA here is from genome assembly GCA_017305815.1 of Hyphomicrobiales bacterium. Lineage (GTDB taxonomy): Bacteria > Pseudomonadota > Alphaproteobacteria > Rhizobiales > Kaistiaceae > Kaistia > Kaistia nematophila. Next base: position 9,194 of record JAFKJZ010000450.1, on the reverse strand, counting down.
GACCCGCCGACAATGCCGAGTACCACCTTGGTCATGGATTTGTACCTGCCTTGCCCGTGGAGCGAGGAAGATCGCAAAGCGGCCAAGCAAGCTCAAGCGGGTTTCGGCGACGATCGCCCGGCGCTGCGGACGGATGGATCCCAGCCCGAAGGCCGGGATCCATGCCGGGCACCGCGCGCCGCCAAGCTACAGTGTGGACGAGAATGCGTCCCTACGGCCACTTCACCACGGGCGGCATCGACGACAGGATCGAATCGATATTGCCGCCGGTCCTGAGGCCGAAGATCGTGCCGCGGTCGTAGAGCAGGTTGAACTCGACATAACGGCCGCGCCGGATCAGCTGCTCCTCGCGGTCGGCCTCGGTCCAGGGCTGCTCGAAATTGGCGCGCACCGCCGCGTCATAGGCGGCGAGGAAGGTGACGCCAACATCCTGCGTGAAGGCGAAGTCGGCGTCCCAGTCGCCGGAATTGTGGCCGTCATAGAAGATGCCGCCGATGCCGCGCGGCTCGTTGCGGTGCTTCAGGAAGAAATACTCGTCGCACCACGCCTTGTAGCGGTCGTAGTCGGCGACCGGGTGGCGCTCGCAGGCGCCGCGCATGGCGGCATGGAAGGCGATACTGTCGGGATCCTCCTGCGTGCGCCGGCGGTCGAGCACCGGCGTCAGGTCGGCGCCGCCGCCGAACCACTGCCGGGTTGTCACCACCATGCGGGTATTCATGTGCACGGCCGGGACGTTCGGATTGCTCATGTGCGCGATGAGCGAGATGCCGCCCGCCCAGAAGCGGGGATCCTCCGCCGCGCCTGGAATGTCCTTGGCGAATTCCGGCGCGAACGTGCCGTGGACGGTCGAGACATGCACGCCGACTTTCTCGAACAGACGACCATGCATCAGCGCCATGGTGCCGCCGCCGCCATCGACGCCGGTGTGGTCGGTGCGCTTCCAGGGCTTGCGCTCGAACCGTCCGGCCCGGTCGCCATAGAGCGCCGGCGATGCCGCGTCCTCCAGCGCCTCGAAGCCGGCGATGATGCGGCCCTGCAGTTCCGCGAACCAGGCGCTCGCGCGAGCCTTCTTGTCGTCGATTGCGTCAGGCAATGCCATGTTTGTCATCCTCAACAGCGTGTGCGTCCGGCAGACGGCCGGTCTGCCGCAGCGCCTCGCCTGTTACCATGGCGACCGTCATGGCGAGATTGATCGAGCGCAATCCCGGCCGCATCGGGACGATCAGTCGCGCCTCGGCCGTCTGGTGCACCGATTCGGGCACGCCGGCGCTCTCCCGCCCGAACAGGAGCACGTCGTCCGGCCGGAAGGCGAAGTCGGTATAGACTGTCTTGGCCTTGGTCGACAGCAGGACGAGCCGGCTCCCCCGTTCGGCGCGGAATGCCTCGAAGGCCGCGAAAGAAATGTGGCGGCGAAGCGCGGCGCGCTCCACATAGTCCATGCCGGCGCGTTTCAATCCGCGATCCGACAGGTCGAAGCCGGCCGGCTCTATGATGTCGACATCCACGCCCAGACAGGCGGCGAAGCGGAGGATCGCCCCGGTATTGTGAGGGATGTCGGGCTGGTAGAGCGCAATGCGGGGCATCTGGCCTTCATTCGAATGGATTGGCGCGGCAAGTTCGCGGCAATGGTGATACAGGATCCGGCATGCTCCGCTACTTCGAACACCTGATCGATCCGTTCGTCCCGGAAGAAAACGTTCCGCCGACCGGCCTCATCGCCTTCTACCGCCATTTCCTGATGCCGGTCTGGCCCTATGTCGTCGCGCTGATGGCGGCGGGGCTTGCCGTCTCGCTGGCGGAAGTCGCGATCTACTCCTATGTCGGCCGGCTCGTCGACCTGATGGCTCACGGCCAGACCGCCAGCTTCCTATCGGATCACGGCTGGCAGCTCGCCGGCATGGCGCTGGTCGTCGTCGTGCTGCGCCCGCTCGTCAACGCCACCCAGACCATCCTGTCGAACCAGACCCTGCCGCCGGCGCTCACCGCCCGCGTGCGCTGGCTCAACCATCTGCATGTGATCGGCCAGTCCTACTCCTTCTTCCAGAACGACTTCTCCGGCCGCATCGTCACCAAGATCGTGCAGACCGGCTCGGCGCTGACTCAGTCGATCACCCAGGTGATCGACGCGCTCTGGGTGATCTCGGTCTTCGTCGTCTCGGCCCTGTTCATCTTCGCCGATGTCAGCCTGCTGATGGCCGTGCCGCTCGCGATCTGGGTCGTGGCGCTGGGAACCCTCGCCTATTTCTTCGTGCCGCGCGTGCGCAAGCGCGCCGCCGCCGCCTCCGAGGCCCGCTCGCTCCTGACCGGCAAGCTCGCCGACATCTACGGCAACATCCAGACGGTGAAGCTGTTCGCCCGCGACGGCCGCGAGGAAGAGACAGCCCGCAACGCCATCGCCGAGCAGACCGGGCGGATGCTCGACCAGAACCGGCTGCTGACGACGCTGTCGATCCTGATGCAGTTCACCAACGCGGCCCTGATCGGCGCGACGGGCGCGGCGGCGGTGGTGCTCTGGATGCGCGGCTCGATCAGCGCCGGCGAAACGGCGGTGGCGCTCGGCCTCGTCATGCGCCTCACCGTCATGTCCGGCCGCGTGATGATGACGCTGACCGGCCTGTTCGACAATGTCGGCACGGTCGAGGACGGCATGCGCACCATCGCCCGTCCGCATGGCCTCACCGACCAGCCGGACGCGCCGCAGTTGATCGTCTCGAAGGGCGAGATAGCCTTCGACGACGTCGTCTTCGGCTATGGCGCCAAGGTGCCGGTGCTGCGCGGCGTCAGCCTCGTGGTGAAGCCCGGCGAGCGCATCGGCCTCGTCGGCCGCTCCGGCGCCGGCAAGACCACCATGGTCAGCCTGCTGCTGCGCCTCTACGACCTCGAAGGCGGCGCGATCCGCATCGACGGCCAGGACATCTCGACCGTGACGCAGGGATCGCTGCGCGCCGCCGTCGGCGTCGTCACCCAGGATACGGCGCTGCTGAACCGTTCGGTGCGCGACAATATCCGCTACGGCCGGCCGGATGCTGACGACGCCGCGGTGCGCCGCGCCGCCCGCCAGGCCGCCGCTGACGGCTTCATCGAGGGTCTCGCCGACCCGCGCGGCCGCACCGGCTACGACGCCCATGTCGGCGAGCGCGGCGTCAAGCTCTCCGGCGGCCAGCGCCAGCGCATCGCCATCGCCCGCGTGCTGCTCAAGGATGCGCCGATCCTCGTGCTGGACGAGGCGACTTCGGCGCTCGATTCGGAGATCGAGGCGGTGATCCAGGAGCAGCTCGAGGGGCTGATGGAGGACAAGACGGTGATCGCGATCGCCCACCGCCTGTCGACCATCGCCGCCATGGATCGCCTCGTCGTCATGGACGAGGGGCGGATCGTCGAGACTGGCACGCACCAGGAGCTGCTGGCCGCCCAGGGCCTCTATGCCTCGCTCTGGGCGCGCCAGTCGGGCGGCTTCATCGGCGGCCTCGCACCGCACGAGATCGCCGCCGAGTAACGCCATGGGTGACGGACAGGCTCTGTCACCCATCGGCAACAAGAGGCCCGAAAACCGGCCGGCGCGACAAAAACGCGGGATTCAAAGCGAAATCCGCGCTAGCATCCTCTGATTGCACCAGTTGCCGCCGCGTGTGTCGCCGCCGCAACGCAGATCCGGGAGGGTTGGATGGAAAATATCCTGTTGAACATCCGGCCCGCGATCTGCCCCCGTCAGGCGATGAACGCCACCTCCTGACGCTCCCCCGGCCCAACCGGCCAGTTTCCGGACTTTCCGTTTCTCGACCTGTCCGGTCCCCGGTACGCCAAGGCACCTCGCTACCGCCGGATGACGCGCCCTCTCCCGCCGGAGACGCGCGCCCTGCCTCCAACGTCGAGCCGCGCGCCCGAGGCGCGGACCAGCATCCAAACTCTGGACATTTCCATGTTCCGCTTCTTCGAATCCCGGATCGATCCGTTCCGCAGCCATGACGACAGCATGCCGCCGGCGACGCTGCTCGGCTTCTACCGGCGCTATTGCCTGCAGATCTGGCCGTTCCTGCTGATCCTGATGGCGATCGGCCTCGTCGTCTCGCTGATCGAGATCGCGATGCTTCGCTATATCGGCTCCATCGTCGACCTCCTGAAGTCGACGAGCCCGAGCGAGATCCTCGCCGACTATGGCCCCACCTTCCTCTGGATGGGCTTCGTCATCGTCATCGCGCGGCCGCTCGCGGCGCTGGCGCATGACCTCGTCAACCAGCAGACCATCGCGCCGAACTTCACCAACCTGATCCGCTGGCAGACGCACCATTACGTCATGCGCCAGTCGATCACCTTCTTCGCCAATGACTTCGCCGGCCGCATCGCCTCGAAGATCGTGCAGACCGGCCCGGCGCTCCGCGAATCAGTCGTGCAGGTGATCGACGCGCTGTGGTTCGTCACCATCTTCGCCGGCTCGGCGCTGGTGATCTTCTGGAGCGCCGACTGGCGGCTCGCCATGCCGCTGCTCCTCTGGATCATCGCCTATGTCGCCACGCTCGCCTGGTTCGTGCCGCGCATCCGCGACCGCTCGACCATCATGTCGGAGATGCGCTCGCAACTGACCGGCCGCATCGTCGACAGCTACACCAACGTCCAGACGGTCAAGCTCTTCGCCCATCCCGAGCGCGAGGACGACTACGCCAAGGAGGCGCTGGTCGAGCATACTGCAGCCTTCAAGAACGAGACGCGGCTGATCACGGCGATGAATGCCACCGTGTCGAGCCTGAACGGCCTGCTGGTGATGGCGACCGGCACGCTCGCCGTCTGGCTGTGGACGTTCGACGCGATCACGCTCGGCGCCATCGCGGTGGCGGCCGGCCTCGCCATCCGCATCACCAACATGTCCGGCTGGATCATGTGGGTGGCGGTCGGCATCTTCGAGCAGATGGGCACCGTGCAGGAAGGACTGGAGACGATCGCCCGCCCCTATGACCTGCTCGACAAGCCCGCCGCGCCGCCGCTCGTCGCCAAAGAGGGCGAGATCCGCTTCGAGAATGTCCGCTTCCACTATGGCAAGGCGGGCGGCATCATCGAGGACCTGAGCTTCACCATCAACCCGGGCGAGAAGGTCGGGCTGGTGGGGCGATCGGGCGCCGGCAAGTCGACGCTCGTCAACCTCCTGCTCCGCTTCTACGACGTCGAGGCGGGGCGCGTGCTGATCGACGGGCAGAACGTCTCAGACGTGACCCAGGACAGTCTGCGCCAGCAGATCGGCCTCGTCACGCAGGACACTTCGCTTCTGCATCGTTCGGTGCGCGACAACATTCTCTACGGTCGCCCCGACGCTTCGGAAGCCGAGGTGATCGCGGCGGCACGGCAGGCACATGCCGACGGGTTCATCGAGGGGCTGAGCGATCCGCGCGGACGCCGGGGCCTCGACGCCCATGTCGGCGAGCGCGGCGTCAAGCTCTCGGGCGGCCAGCGGCAACGCATCGCCATCGCCCGCGTGCTTCTGAAGGATGCCCCGATCCTGATCCTCGACGAGGCGACCTCGGCGCTCGACTCGGAGGTCGAGGCCGCGATCCAGGAGAGCTTCGCGCGGCTGATGGAGCACAAGACGGTGATCGCAATCCCCCACCGCCTCTCCACCATCGCGGCGATGGATCGCCTGATCGTTCTCGACCAGGGCCATATCGTCGAGACGGGCAGCCACGAGGAGCTGCTGCGCCGGAACGGCCTCTATGCCAGCCTCTGGCACCGGCAGTCGGGCGGCTTCCTCGACCTGCATGCGAACTGAGTCGCGAGGACGGGGCGGCGGGATCGCCTGCCCCGTCCCTGTATGCCCGGCCCGGCATCAGAAGGCCGGGATACGGGAATAGCTGGCGATATCGGCGGTGATGCCGAGCCGCGCGATCATCGCCTGCCGGTCGAAACCGGTCTCGGCATGGTGCCGCGCCACCGCTTCGCTTACCCGACCGACGACGTCGGCGCTCGCCCACTCGACCAGGGTGACGATGTTGAAGACGCCCGGTCCCGAGTTCTGCTCGAGGATCATGTCCTGCAGGAACCCCTCCTGCTGCCGCAGCACGTCATGGGTGTCGCGGACGCGCCCCAGGAATTCGTCGCGGCCAGCGGCGGGGACGATGAACTTGTCGACGCGGTAGAGCGGTCCGGCCGCTGACGCCGGAGCTTCCTGATTCGCGCTCGACTCGGAAACGGGACTGCGGATGGCTGACTGGCTCATGACGATCTCCTTGCACTCCTTGCTGGAGGCACCCTCGTGCCGGACCGCGGGTCTGCGGCGGCGCTCAATTATCTGCATGACTCCAGCATAGATATCAAGCAATGAGGAGGACCGCGCAATTCATTTTGCGCAAGGCGCCGTCGCCGATACTAGATTGCCGACATGAGCAGCACGCCCGAAGACGAGAATCGACGCCGGCTCGACCGGCTGATCACCGAAGCGCGGCGGCGCCTGGCACAGGAGCCGGATCGCGCCGCCGATGTCGTACGGATCGATTCCGCGCTCGGCCGCATCCGCCGCAGCATGGCGCGGCAGTCGCTGGGCAGGCGCGTGCTTTCGGAACTCGGCGTGACGGATATCGACCCGGGCCTCGTCGAAGTCCTGCATGCCATCGCCTCGACTGAAGCCGAGGAGCCGGGCGCCGCCTCCATCGGCATGGTGGCGCAGGCGATGGGCGTGGATCCGTCGCAGGCGAGCCGGCTGGTGCGCGAGGCGGTCGCCGCGGGGCTCGTCATGCGAGTCGCAGCGCCGGAGGACGCCCGCCGCAGCGTGCTCCGCCTCTCGGAATTCGGCGCCGCGCTGATGGCCGGCACGCGCGATCATAAGCTCGCGCTGCTGCTCGAACACTTCAGCGACTGGTCTGAGCAGGATTTGGCCGAGTTTGCCCGCCTATTGGCGAGCTTCTCGTCGATCGCCCGTCCGAGCGGCTAAATCTGGCGATCCGTCCCGCGACAATGTGCGCATCGGGTGAGCGCTCTCTGGACATTCCTCGCGGTCGGTGGCTAAACAGCTTCTAATCTGAGCGATGGGGACCATGCCGGTTTTCCCATCACTTTCGGCCGGGCGTTCTGGACATCGCGTTGATGTGGGTCGCGTGCGGACGGTGACGACGGTAGCGCCCGCTTCCGAAGACTATGAGGGGATCATCTTGGCTGAAAATGCTACGGCAGAACCGACCCGCCGCGACTTTCTCTACATTGCGACCGGCGCAGTAGGCGCTGTCGGTGTCGCGGCCGCCGTCTGGCCTTTCATCAATCAGATGAATCCCGACGCGTCGGCATTGGCGCTCGCTTCCACGGAAGTCGACATCAGCGCCCTGCAACCCGGCGACTCGCTGACCGTGAAGTGGCGCGGCAAGCCGGTGGTCGTGCGTAACCGCACGCAGAAGGAAATCGACGACGCCAAGGCGGCCTCGCTGTCGGACCTCAAGGATCCGGTCGCGCGCAACGCCAACCTGCAGCTGGACGCGCCGGCGACCGACGCCAACCGCGCCGCCGCCGGCAAGGAAAACTGGTTCGTTCAACGGCTGGTTCTGTCCGTGCCACGGTTCGGTCTACGACACCGCCCGCCGTATCCGCAGCGGCCCGGCCCCGGAGAATATGGCCATTCCGGTCTATTCCTTCCTGAGCGACACCAAGATCAAGATCGGCTGACCGGGGGAAAATCGAGATCATGTCCGGACCATCTACCTATCAGCCGCAGAACGCTTTCCTGAAGTGGTTCGAGGCGCGCCTGCCGATCGGCGGGCTCATCCATTCGTCGTTCATCGTGTTCCCCAATCCGCGGAACCTGAACTACTGGTGGACCTTCGGCGGCATCCTGGCGTTCATGCTGGTCGCGCAGATCGTCACCGGCGTCGTGCTGGTGATGCATTACACGCCGCACACGACGCTGGCCTTCTCGTCCGTTGAAGGCATCATGCGCGACGTGAACTATGGCTGGCTGCTGCGCTACCTGCACGCCAACGGCGCGTCGATGTTCTTCATCGCCGTCTACGTCCATATCTTCCGCGGCCTCTACTACGGCTCCTACAAGGCGCCGCGCGAGGTGCTGTGGATCCTCGGCATGATCATCTTCCTGCTGATGATGGCCCCGGGCTTCATGGGCTACGTGCTGCCGTGGGGACCGATGTCCTCCTGGGGCGCCACCGTGATCACGAACCTCTTCTCGGCGATCCCGATCGTCGGCGAGACCATCGTGACCTGGCTGTGGGGCGGCTTCTCGGTCGACAACCCGACCCTGAACCGGTTCTTCTCGCTGCACTACCTGCTGCCGTTCATGATCGCCGGCGTCGTCGTCCTGCACATCTGGGCGCTGCACATCCCCGGCTCGAACAACCCGACCGGCGTGTCCGTCAAGGACAAGCAGGACACCCTGCCCTTCCATCCCTACTTCACCGTCAAGGATGCGCTCGGCCTGGTCGTGTTCCTGATCGTCTACATGTGGTTCGTGTTCTACCTGCCGAACTACATGGGCCATCCGGACAACTACACCGCGGCCAACCCGCTCGTGACGCCGGCGCACATTGTTCCGGAATGGTACTTCCTGCCGTTCTACGCGATCCTGCGCTCGATCCCGGACAAGCTGGGCGGCGTCATCGCGATGTTCGGCGCCATCGCCGTGCTGTTCGTGGTTCCCTGGCTCGACACCTCGAAGGTCCGTTCGGCCAATTTCCGCCCGCTCTATCGCCAGTTCTTCTGGATCCTGGTGCTCGTGTCGATCGGCCTCGGCTATCTCGGCTCGCGTCCGGCGGAAGGCGGATACGTCATCGCTTCGCGTATCCTGACGGTCTACTACTTCTTCCACTTCCTGGTGATCCTGCCGCTGCTCGGCCTGTTCGAGAAGCCGAAGCCTCTGCCCGCCTCGATCACCGAGTCGGTTCTCGGCAAGGGTGCGGCCAACGTCACCGCCGGTGCGCCTGCCGCGCCGCAGACCAAGTAAGCCGCGAGAGGATCACGGATCGATCATGATGAAGACCCTTTCCGAGAAAATCGCGCGGTTCGGTCTGGCTCTGTCCCTCAGCGTCGCTTCGGCGACGCTGGTGGCCGGCCCCGTCAGCGCCGCCGAGGAAGCGGCGCACGAGACGCCGCACTACCCGATCGTCCATCCGACGCAGGAGCCCTGGAGCTTCGCCGGCGTCTTCGGCCGGTTCGACACGGCGCAGCTGCAGCGCGGCTACCAGGTCTACAAGGAAGTCTGCGCGGCCTGTCAC
>JAFKJZ010000449.1 GCA_017305815.1 Hyphomicrobiales bacterium | reverse complement strand
CATCCGTGTCGACATCGACCCGGCGCTCGCCGAGATCCGCCTGCCCGGCCCGCGCTAGCCCTGGATGCTGGCGCTCCGCACCGTGCACGAAAACGCCATCCAGCACATGCCGGAGGAGGGCGTCGTGTCGTGGCGGCCCATGCCGGGCGCGACCGGCATCCTGATCGCCGACCAGGGGCCCGGCATTCCGGACGAGGAACTCGATCTCGTCACGCAGCGCTTCTATCGCGGCCGCAACCGGAGCCCCTCCGGAACCGGGCTGGGCCTCACCATCGTCGCGATCGCCGCCCAGCGCCTGGGCGTCGGGCTCGAACTCAGCAACCGGACGGACGGAACCGGCCTGCAGGTCGCCTTCATCCTTCCCCGTTCCTGACGCGAAGCGGGCGGCAGCAGCTTGATCGCCGGCGCCACACCGCGCATGGAAGAGCGCGCGCGGCTGGAAAGACGACCATGACGACGATGTTCACCCTTGAAGGGACGGAAACCTTCCGGCAGGAAATCCGCAAGAGCCGCTTCATCGCGGCGGCCGGCCCCGTCTCGTCGGAGGCCGCGGCGAAGGAATTCATCGCCGCTCATTCCGACCCGGCCGCGAACCATAATTGCTGGGCGTGGAAGATCGGCCAGAGCTATCGCTTCAGCGATGACGGCGAGCCGAGCAGCACCGCCGGGAAACCGATCCTGCAGGCGATCGAGGGACAGTCGCTCGACGGCGTCGCGGTCGTCGTCACCCGCTGGTTCGGCGGCATCCTGCTCGGCGGCGGCGGCCTGATCCGCGCCTATGGCGGCACGGCGGCAACCTGCCTGCGCGCCGCGGCGAAGGTGCCGATCATCCGCACCCGCGAGGCGACGATTGCCTGCGGCTTCGGCGATCTGGCGCTGCTGCAGACGCGGCTTGCTGCCCATCCGGCGGCGCAGGTGCTGACGCAGGCCTACACGGCTACAGGCGGCGAACTCGTCGCAGCGATCCACGAGGACAGGGTCGAGGAGATCCGCCAGATGGTCGCCGACTTGACCAGCGGCCGGGCAACGATGTCCCGCGCCGTCTGAACCGGCCCCAAAACACAGAGAAAGGGGATGCCGACCGCCCCCCCGCTCCATGTGATCGGCGCTATTCCTTGCTGCCGCTCGAGGCGACCGAGGCCGTGAAATAGCGCTGGAAGACCAGCAGGATCACCAGCGGCACGACGGAGACGACCACGGCGGCCGCGAACATCGAGCCGAAATCGGTTGAAAACTGACCGGCGAAATCGGCGATGGCGACGGCGGCGACCTTGTAGTCGGGATCCGGAGCGATCAGCAGCGGCCAGAGGAAGGCCTGCCACTGGAACACGAACAGGATCAGGCCGGCCGAGATAAGCGCCGGCTTGGAAAGCGGCAGGTAGATGCGGGTGAAGATGCCCCACCAGCCGAGTCCGTCGACCCGCGCCGCGTCGGAAAGCTCCTTCGGGATGCCGAGGAAGAACTGCCGCAGCATGAACACGGCGAAGCCGTTGCCGATGCCGGGCAGGATGATGCCGAGATAGGTGTTCTGCATGCCGAAGCTGCGGAACAGGCTGAGCAGGGGCACCGCGATTGCGTCGAACGGCACCAGGAAACTGACGATGACGATCGAGAAGATCGCCCGCTTGCCGGGAATTTCGAGCCGCGCCAGCGCGAAGGCCGCCATCGAGCACATGACGAGCCCGAGCACGATCGTCGCCAGCGTGACGATGACGGAATTCATCATCGCCCGGGCGAAGGGGCCGCTCCAGACATTGATGAGGTTGTCGAAGGTGATCCGGTTCGGCACGAACATCCAGAGGCTGACCTCAGAGATGTAGCGGAAGATGTCCTCGCTCGGCCGGAGCGACGAGATCAGCGCCCAGTAGAGCGGCGCCATCGACAGCGCCGCCACCAGCACGGCGCCGAAAAGCGCGAAACGCGACGACTTCACGGTATCGGCCTGGGTCATCACGCGCCCCTCCCCCGCATCATTCGGAACTGGATCAGCACGACGACGAGCACTACCGCGACGAGGATGACCGTCGCGGCGGCGCCACCCTTGTCGTCGCCATAGACGAAGGTTCGCGTGTAGATCTCGGACATGATCAGATTGGTGGTTTCCTCCGGCCCGCCGCCGGTCAGGATCTGCACCGGCGCGAAGACGAGAAAGTTCGCGACGGTGTCGGCGACGAGCACGAACAGGAGCGGCCGGCGCAGCATCGGCAGCGTGATGTTCCAGAGCTGCTGCCGGCGATTGGCGCCGTCGAGCCGGGCGGCCTCGTAGAGCGAGACCGGAATGTCCTTCAGACCGGCGAGCAGGAACGTCATCCAGTAGCCGCAGCCGACCCAGCTCACCACCACCATCAGGCTCGGCATCGCCTGGGTCGTCGAGGTGAGGAAGCCCTGCTCCGGCAGGCCGAGCGACACCAGCACGGCGTTGATCGGCCCGTCGGGCCGGAGCGCGACGCCCCAGATGATCGCCGAGATGCTCTGCGGGATGACGACCGGCAGCAGGATCAGCGTCCGCCAGACGCCGTCGAGTTTCATCTTCTGGTTCATCAGCAGCGCCATCGCCAGGGCGAGCAGGATCTGCAGCGGGTTGATGACAATCGAGAAGATGGCCGTACGGAACAGCGAGTTCAGGAAGGTCGGGTCCTGGAACAGATAGGAGTAGGTGGCGAGGTCGAAGCCGCCACCCGGCTCGTCGGAGGTCAGCGAATGGACCAGCGCGATCCCGGCCGGCCAGAGCCGCAGCACGATCAGCGCGATGAAGACCGGACACAGCATGAGCAGGCCTACCAGGGCCTCGTTGTGACCGATCCATGCAAACCGGCTTTGTCGAACGCGCGTCATCCAATCGTCCTCAGAAGGGGCGCGCTTCGCTGAACGAAGCGCGGAAAACCACATCCGCTGCGAGGCGGGCCGACGAGACCCGCTCGCCGGCAATGCGTCTCAGCAGCATGTCGACCGCCATCTCGCCCATCCGGCGGGTCGGCTGGACGATCGCCGTGATCGGCGGGTTGTAGAGCTGAAACAGCGGCACATCGTCGAAGGTCGCGATGGCGATCTCCCGGCCGACGCCGGTGCCCGCCTCGGCAGCGGCCAGCAGAAAACCCTGCGTCATCAGGTTGTTGGTAAGAAAGATCGCATCGGGCATGTCCTGGCTCAGGGCGGCGAAGGCAGCCTTGCCGCCGTCGACCGTGAAATTGCCGGCGAACTGGTGCCGCGGCTCGAAGACAAGCCCGCTCGCCTCGCCGGCCCGCACCATCCGCGCCGTGCGCTCCCGCGCCACGCCAACGCCGTCCGGCCCGCGCACGATGCCGACGCGGCGAAAGCCGAGCCCCGCCATCCGCCGGGCCAGCGCGCGGATCGCCGGCTCGGGATCGACGTCGACGGTCGGCACGTCGAGCCCCGGAACCTTGCGGTCCAGGAAGATCATCGGCGTTCCACCCTCATGCAGCTCTGTCAGCATCGCGTTGCGATCGCGGCTGGGCGCAACCAGCAACCCGTCCACGCCGCGCTCGATCATGATCCGCAGATATTCGGTCTCGTGGCTCGGCTCCTCGTCGGAATTGCCGACGATGACGCTGAAGCCCCTGGCGCGCGCCGCCAGCTCGACCGCGTAGGCCAGGTCGGTGAAGAAGGGATTGAGAATGCTCGGAACGATCAGGCCGATCGTCCGGGTCGTCTTGCTGCGCAGCGCGCGCGCGATCCCGCTGGGGCGGTAACCGACGCGCGCCGCCGTCTCGACGATCCTCTGCCGGACCTCCTCCGACAGTCCAGGCTGCCCGTTCAGGCCGCGCGAAACCGTCGAAGGCGCGATGCCGAGGGCGAGAGCGATGTCCTTGATGGTGGCCAAGGGCATCCCTCCCCCTCTGGCGCCGGCTTACTTCAGGCGGCCGAAGGTTGCCTTCAGCTGCTTCTCGGCCCGGTCGAGCGTCGCCTTCGGGTCGGCGCCGTTGCGGACGTCGCTGAACGCCTTGTTCATGACTTCCTCGAAGGCGACATAGCCGATGGTGCGCGGACGGCTGACCGAGGTCTTCGACAGTTCATAGGCGAGCAGGTCGCCATAGGGGGCCGTCGAAGCACCGCCGAGCTTGGTCTGTTCCTCGACGTTCTTGACGAAGGCAGCCTTGTTGGCCGGCGGCAGCGGGTTGGCGGCCGTGGTCAGCAGCGCGCCCTCGTCGTCGATCGTCGTATAGGCGGCGAACTTCAGCGCCTCTTCCGGATGCTTGCTGTGCGGGCTGATGCCGACCGCCCACGAATCCGTCGCCGTGACCGGCTTGCCACCCGTGAAATAGGGATGCGGCGCGATACCCCACTTGAGGCTCTCGGACTTGCCGAAATCGTAGAAGTTCCACGGGCCGGCGACGAAATAGGCGATCTGGCCATTCAGGAACAGGGGCGACATCTGCTCGGCCGGGATGCCGCGCGGCGACAGGCCCGACTTGTAGAGATCACCGTACCAGGTCAGGGTCTCGACCCATTTGGGGCTGTTAACGTCCGGCGTCAGCAGGTCGTCGCCCTTCAGGCCCGAGCCCGCGCCGCTCGATTCGAACAGCGGCTGCAGCTGGTAGTAGCGGTCGACCTGCTCGAAGCCGAAGCCGTACTTGGCGCCGGCCGCCTGCGCCTTCTTGGCATTGGCAAGCAGCTCGTCCCAGGTCATGCGCTTCGCCGGATCGGCCGAGGGCGGCTCGATGCCGGCCTTCTCGAGCAGTTCTTTGTTGTAGAAGAGCAGCTGCGTCGAGGTCCATTGCGGCAGCGCGTAGAGCTTGCCGCCGGCGCTGGTCGCCGAAACGGCCTCCGGCGTCGTCGCGGCGGTGACCTTCTCGGTCTCCGACGACAGGTCCTTGAGCAGGCCGCGCTTGGCGAGAGCCGGCACGCGCGGCTCGTCGGCGCCATAGATGTCGATGCTGTCGTCGCCGGCGCCGATGCGGGCCTGGATCTGCGCATTCAGCTGGTCGAAGGGCACGATCTGCTGGCGGATCTTGATACCGGGATTGGCCTTCTCGAACGCCTCGATCGCCGGACCGTAGGTGCGCTCGTTCTGCGCATGCAGGAAGTTGATGGTGACGTCTTCGGCCTGGGCCGGCGCGAGCGACAGGGTCGCTGCCCCGGCGAACAGGATCGCCGCCGTCAGTCTTAGGGTAAGCGAACGATGCTTCATGTTGGTCTCCTCCCAAAAGACCCGGAGATGCGATCGATTTTCCTGGATCGAGCGCCCGGGCATCGAACAGTGGGCCGGCGGATCGCTCCGCCGGTATTCCAGGACCTGTTTCCGGCCGTAGCGGCCGTCCGCCGGCCTATTTCGACTTCGCGAACGCCGCGAGCTTCACGAAGAAATCGCGGAAGATCGCGTCGCGATCGATCCGGTGGACATAGCGGATGAGGTGGCGCGAATTGTCGAAGCTCCACGTCACTTCCGGGGTGAGGATCGGGCTCGGCACCAGCGTCGAGGGGGTCCAGCTGGCGTCGATCAGGTAGGCGACCGGCGCCATGTCCCAGATCGGCTTCGACCAGCCGATATGCTTGTCCTCGTCCTCGTAGCCCTTGACGCGGCCGGCGAGGAAGGCGCCGAGCGGACCCGACGGCTCGACATAGCGTTCGAGCTCGGGAATCGTGGTGCTCAGGGTCGAGACGACGCCCTCGCAAGGCAACATCACCAGCGGCACGCCGCTGTCGAACAGCACGCGGGCGCCGGGAACGTCCTGCTTCAGGTTGAACTCGCGCGTATGCGGCCACTGGAGCGAATGGCCGCCCAGCCAGCAGACGACGATCCTGTCGATGATGCGCGGCTCGATCATGATGGCCGAGGCGACATTGGTGATCGCCGCCAGAGCGATGATGTAGAGCGGGTCCTCCGGGGTCGAGGCCATGGCGCGCGCGATCAGGTCCTCCACCGCCGCGTTGCGCTGTGGCTTCAGGCCGGCGCCGACATAGTCGGTCGAGCCCTTGAACACGAAGCCGTCCGCCGGGCGGCCCATCAGCTCGAGCAGGCGGAGGATTTCCTCGTAGCTCTTCTCCATGCCGTCGGCGGGGCCGGTCGAGCGCGAATTGAAATAGGGAGCCGCATAGATGGCTTCCGTCGTCATGCGATCCGCGGAAAGAAGCGCGTAGACGATGGCGAACTGATCATCGATCTCGTTGAACGTATCCGTGTCGATCACGACTCGGGCCTTGCGGACATGCGGCGCGAGGCGGGCAACCCGGACGCTTTCGTCGATGGCAGGAAAATTCATCTTGGGACTCTCTCCTCCAGGTTACGCAAACGTTTGCGTAGCATCTACAGAACGCCGGGATTTTCGAAATATTCCCAGCGAACGACAAGACGGAGCGCAGCAAAGCCCGAAGCGTCCGAAAGTGCAAGTCCGGCTTTACACTTTGGGATCCAAACTAAATACACGGAGTGTTCCGCAGACATCGACGGAACGAATTCCTGGACTTGATGCATCGCAGCATTTACTGCTGCGATGCAATATCTCGATGTCTGGCGGGATTGCCCTGAAGATGGCCGGCGGCCAAGACCGTTCCGGCCGAAGCGGCGCGACGATCGGCCAAGCCGTCGCGCCGGAGATCCCGCGCAGGGCTAGCGCAGGGTCTTCAGCACCGTCTCGGCGATATCGAGGGTGCGCTCGACATCGGCCAGCGTATGCGCCGCGCTGATGTGATTGCGCTTCAGCGCCATGGGCAGCATGAAGATGCCCTGGTCGACCATGGCACTGCGGAACGCCACGTCGCTGGCGTTGTCGTTGCGCAGCAGGTCCTCGTAGCGGTCGATCGGCCCGTCCATGAAATAGGGCGTGAACACCGAGCCATAGCCGCCGACCGTCATCCGGATGCCGAGGCGGTCCGCGATCGACTGGATACCGCTGCGCGCATGCTCGCCGAGCGCGAACAGGTGCCGGTGCACCGAGCCGTCCTCCATGGCGGCGATGGTGGCGAGCGCCGCCGCCGCGCCGACCGGATGGCCATTGTAGGTGCCGCCGACGAACACCTTGCCGCCGGGCGCCGTCGAGAACTGCATCATCAGGTCGCGACGGCCGGCGATCACGGCGCAGGGATAGCCATTGGCGATCGCCTTCGCCATGGTGGTGAGGTCCGGCGTGACGCCGAGCTTGGCCTGGTAGCCGCCGAGGCCGTGGCGAAAGCCGGTGATCACCTCGTCGAACACCAGGATGATGCCATGCGCATCGCAGATCTGGCGCAGGCCCTCGACGAAGGCCTGGGTCGGCAGCACGCAGCCGATATTGTGCGGGATGGCCTCGAGGAAGATCGCGGCGATCTCGCCGGGATGGGCGGCGATCGTCCGTTCGACGGAATCGAGATCGTTGAAGCGGCAGATCAGCGTGTTCTCGACCGCATCGGCGAGCAGCCCCGCGCAGCCCGGATCCTTCTGGCCGATCTTCTCGGCCGGGGTGATGACGTTCATCAGCAGATAGTCGTGCCAGCCATGGAACGTGCCCTGGAACTTGATCAGCTTGGTGCGGCCGGTGACGCCGCGCGCCAGGCGCACCGCCATGTAGGTCGCTTCCGAGCCGGTCGAGAAGGCGAGCGCCATCTCGGCCGACGGCACATGCTCGACCACCTTCTCGGCGAGCTGGATCTCGCGCTCCGTGACGCCGACGCCGACCATGTCGAGGCCCTCGATCGCCTCGGCCACGGCGGCGGTGACGCCCGGATGCCTGTGGCCGAGCACGATCGGCCCGAAGGCGGCGTGATAGTCGAGGAAGGTGTTGCCGTCGACGTCGCGCATATAGGCGCCCTCGGCCCATTCCCACGCCATCGGGCGGGCGAGGCGGCGCGTGGCGGAATTGACCCCGCCCGGGATCACCCTTGTGGCGCGGGCATAGAGATCGGCGGAATTCTGGAACGTCATGGCAGAGTTCTGAAAGGTCATGGCGGAATCCGGGTCCTGTGGCGTCAGTTCAGGCCGAGCAGCGCCAGGCTGTCGCGGTGGATGATCTGCTCGATGCGGTCGAGCGGGACGCGCGGCAGCCTGGTGCCTTCGACGATCGCGTTGACGTTGCGCAGGCCTTCGAGGGTCTCGGCCGGCGTGGTGATCGGGTAGTCAGAACCGAACAGGATCTTGTCGAGCACGTTCCACTCGGTCGCCTTGATCATCGCCTCGTAGAATGTGTAGGGGCGGTAGAGCAGGCCCGAAATGTCGGTGAAGACGTTCGGATGCTTGCGCACCACCACCGCCGTATCGACCGTCCAGGGATGGCCCATATGGGCCATGACGATCTTCAGATTGGGGTAGCGCATGGCGATCTCGTCGACGACCAGCGGATGGGCCGAGGCGATCGGCGCCATGCGCACCGCCGAGGTGCCGATGTGGAACAGGATCGGCAGGCCGTGCTCCTGGGCATACTGGTAGATCGCCAGCGCCCGGCTCTCCAGCGGATCGAAGATCTGGTAGTTGGCGCCGAGCTTGACGCCGCGCAGCCCGAGATCGACCCGGCTGCGCTCCATCTCGTCCAGCGCCTTGCGGTCATGCGGGTGCACCGCCATGAAGCCGATCAGCCGATCGGGGAAGGCGCGGACGAAGGCGGCGGTGGAATCGTTGACGCCATCGGCGACGTCGCCGACATCGCCGAAGCCATTGGTGCCGCCAACGCGTTCGCCGGGCTCCCAGGCGATGCCGAAGACGATGGATTTTTCGGCCGGCGCCTGCGCCGCCATGTAGTCGTTCCAGCTGTAGTTGCCCTGCACCGGGCGGTCGGGCCGCCAGGCCGTGTTGATCACCAGCTTGTCGGCGGGAACGCGGTCGCGGAATTGCGGCGTGTGACTATGGACGTCGATGATCATCGGGCAGGCTTCCTGGCAAGATATCCGAGGGCGGCGGAGATGCGGGCGGCGTGCTCGCGCACGACCCCGACGAGATCGCGCATAGCGGCTTCGTCGAGGCGATAAGTCGGCCCGGAATTGCTGATCGCGGCGACGACCTTGCCGGTGTGGTCGCGGACCGGCGCGGCGACGCAGCTCAACCCGTCCTCGATCTCCTCGTGGTCGACCGCGTGGCCGAGCGCCACGATCTGGCGCAGATGCGCGCGCAGCGCCGCGGGGTCGGTGATGGTGCGCTCGGTGTGCTTCTCGAAGCCGATCCTCTCGATCAGCGCCTCGCGCGCCGCTTCGTCCTGGAAGGCGAGCAGGATCTTGCCGACGCCGCTGCAATGCAGCGGATCGCGGAAGCCGACATAGGACGACATTCGCACCGCGCGCTTGCTGTCGATCTTGTCGATGCAGAGCGCCGACCGCTCGTTCAGCACCGACAGGTGCACCGTCTCGCCGGTCGCTTCCGCCAGTTGCTCGATGATCGGCCGGGCGACGCGCTTGACGTCGAGATCGCCGAGCGCCCGCACCCCGACCAGCAGCGCCAGCGTGCCGAAGCGGAAGGTCTGCCGCTCCGGGTCGCGATCGAGCAGCCCACGCCCGAGCAGCGTCGCCAGCACGCGGAAAACGGTGCTCTTGGGCAGGCCGATGGCGGCCGCGATCTCGTCGGCGGTCAAGGCCGAGTCGCTGGCCGCGAGGCACTGGATCACGTCGATCGCGCGATCCACGGCCCGGATCGAATATCGGTCACTGTCGGCAATTGAGTTCATCTGGTAAACTCACGTTTCATATTTGATAGCGTAGCTGCGAACGCCCGCTTGTCAAGCCGCCAGAGCCCCTCGTCCCGACGCCGAGAACGCCCCGGATGACGGCGCGCGCAGACGAGAACGTCCCCCGGAATCCGATCCGGAGGACGTCATGGTCCGTCTGGAAAATGCGGCGAGCGGCCTGGCGCTACTCGCCCCAGACGTCGCGCCAGGCCGGGAGCCTGCCGGGCTGCGGCAGGGCGGTCGCCTCATGGACGGCGCGAGCCGAGGCGCGGGCGAGCGTGCGCACGATGGCGTCGCCGATCAGCGCCAGGTCGAAGACCGGATCGGCGAGCGGCTTGCGGGCGGTTGCGGTGGCGAAGATGGTGTCGCCATCGAGCGGCGTGTGCACGGGCCAGATGGCGTGCGCGTAGCCGTCATGCGCCATAACGGCGAGGCGCTTGCACTGCGCCTTGGTCAGGACAGCGTCTGTGGCGACGACGGCGATCGTCGTGTTGGCGCCGGGCGGCAGCCCCTTCAGCGGCGGCATGCGGAGCGCCGACCCCGGCGCCGGCCCCGGCGGCATGGGCTTCGGCGGCATGCGAGGGGGCGGCGACCTCGGCGGCGGCT
>JAFKJZ010000675.1 GCA_017305815.1 Hyphomicrobiales bacterium | reverse complement strand
CAGCTTGTCGGTGACGACCTTCTCGACCTGGCCCCAATTGCCGTCGAGGGCCGAGACGAGCTCGCCATTGGCATGCAGCGGCCAGTCGGGCCGCTTCCAGGTCGCGCCGCGCGCTTCCGCCACCACGGCCTTCGGATCATCCTTCAGCGCCGAGAAGAACGTCTGCCACTCCGGATCGACCGAAGCGGGATCGTTCTGATAGCGCGCATAGAGATCCTCGATATAGGTGGCGTTGCCACCATAGAGGAACGAAGAGGTCGCAAAGGCCGCGTTGGCTTGCTCGCGTGACATGTGCTGGTTGAGGAGCGCCACGCCCCTCTCTCCTTGATCGCGCGGCCACGCGCCGCGCTCTTGCTGAAAAACCGACATTCCGGCAGTCGGAATGTCGGTCTTGCCTCTTAGCCCTTCAAGACCTCAACCAAGGTCTTTCCAAGGCGCGCCGGCGACGGCGACACCCGGATACCCGCGGCTTCCATCGCCGCGATCTTGTCTTCCGCGCCGCCCTTGCCGCCGGAGATGATCGCACCGGCATGGCCCATGCGACGACCCGGAGGCGCGGTGCGGCCGGCGATGAAGCCGACCATCGGCTTCTTGCGGCCGCGCTTGGCCTCGTCGGCCAGGAACTGCGCTGCGTCTTCCTCGGCGGAACCGCCGATTTCGCCGATCATGACGATCGACGTGGTCTCATCATCGGCGAGGAACATTTCCAAAACGTCGATGAACTCGGTGCCCTCGACCGGATCGCCGCCGATGCCGACCGCCGTGGTCTGGCCGAGGCCTTCCTGGGTGGTCTGGAACACGGCCTCATAGGTGAGCGTGCCCGAGCGCGAGACGATGCCGACCGAGCCCTTCTTGAAGATGTTGGCCGGCATAATGCCGATCTTCGAAGCGTCGGCGGTGACGATGCCGGGGCAGTTCGGGCCGATCAGGCGCGACTTGGAGCCGACGAGCGAGCGCTTGACGCGCACCATGTCGAGCACCGGGATGCCCTCGGTGATGCAGACGATCAGCGGAATCTCCGCGTCGATCGCCTCGCAGATCGCGTCGGCGGCGCCCGGCGGCGGCACGTAGATCACGGAGGCGTCGGCGCCGGTGGCGTCCTTCGCCTCGGCGACGGTGTCGAACACCGGCAGGCCGAGATGGGTCTGGCCGCCCTTGCCGGGCGAGGTGCCGCCGACGACCTTGGTGCCGTAGGCGAGCGCCTACTCGGAATGGAACGTGCCGTTCTTGCCGGTGAAGCCCTGGGTGATGAGCTTGGTGTTCTTGTCGATCAGGATGGACATCAGGCGGCTTCCTTCACGGCCTTGACGATCTTCTGGGCAGCGTCGTCGAGGTCGTCCGCCGGGATCACGTTCAGGCCGCTCTCGCGGATGATCTGCTTGCCGAGCTCGACATTGGTGCCCTCGAGGCGCACGACGAGCGGAACCTGGAGGCCGACCGCCTTCACCGCGGCGATGACGCCGCGCGCGATGACGTCGCACTTCATGATGCCGCCGAAGATGTTGACGAGGATGCCCTTCACCTTCGGATCGGAGGTGATGATCTTGAACGCCGCCGTGACCTTCTCCTCGGAAGCGCCGCCGCCGACGTCGAGGAAGTTGGCCGGGCTCTCGCCGTAGAGCTGGATGATGTCCAGCGTCGCCATGGCGAGGCCGGCGCCG
>JAFKJZ010000448.1 GCA_017305815.1 Hyphomicrobiales bacterium | reverse complement strand
GTCAGGTCCGCCACAAGATGCGGCGCGACCGCCCGCTCCGGTTGCGGGTATGGTTGACCATTCTTTAAGAGCTTCGAGCGCATTCTACGGGGCATGTACAGTTGCGTAGCGTTGCGTATCGCGTCGGTGCTCGCTCTCGTTTCGCTCTCTGGCTGCGCCCTGAACTTCCTTTCGGAGCAAAGGGAAGGCTGGCGGGACGCGACGGAGCGAGCCTGTTACGCGCAGAAGCTCGTCGTCCCTTCCTACTTCCAGCGCCCGGCGCGCGAGGTTGACGGAAAGGGCGCGTGCGGCATCGAGCAGCCGCTGAAGGTGAATGCCTTCCAGCGCGGCGTGGTGGCGGTGACGGGCGGCGACGTGCTGCTCGGCTGCATGATGACCAACGCCATGGAACGCTGGGTCCGCGAGGCGGTGCAGCCGGCGGCGCAGGCGCGCTTCGGCATGCCGGTCACCGAAGTCCTGACCATGGGCACCTATGCCTGCCGTCCGCGCAACAACCGCCACGGCGACAAGCTCTCCGAACATGCCTTCGCCAATGCCTTCGACGTCGCCGGCTTTCGCCTGGCGGACGGCCGCACCATCCGCGTCCGCACCGACTGGCGCCGGGGCGATCCCGCCAGCCAGGCCTTCCTGCGCGAGGCGCTGATCTCGGCCTGCGGCTATTTCACCACCGTGCTGGGGCCGGGCTCGAACCGCCTGCACGAGGACCACATCCACATCGACCTCGCGCGCCACAATGCCAGCGGCACCTCGCGCTATTGCCGGCCGAAGCTCGAAAGGCCGGGCCCGACGCCGCTCGACCCCAATGCCGGCATCCCGATGGCGACGCTGCTGCAGACGCCGCCGCCGGCCGCGCCGGCGAACATGGAGCAGCGCGCCTTCACCTATCGCTTCGACGACAATCTCGGCGCGCCCGATGCCGAGGCGCCCTATCCGGGCGACCAGATCCTGAACGGCCAGACGCCATCCGTGCCGCCCTCCGGCCCCTATACGCCGCCGGCCAGCATTCCTCTCTCCTACACGCAGTAAGGCTCGCCCGGCCCGTGGCGGGAAATGTCAGTGACGAACGTCACATCCTGCCCTAGCGTCATGCTGTACTTCGCCGTCCCACTAGGGGTTTGAGGAGTTACGGAATGACCAGTTTTGCCGCCGTCTATGTCGACGAAACGCGCTACAATCTCTATGCGTCCATCCACAAGGGCCTTCGCCGCGCCCAGGCCCAGCTGATGATGCGCCTCGGCGCCATAGATCCGCTGAACGACACCGATGTCGCCGGCCTGATCCGCGACATGCGCCTGATGGTGACGATGGGGCGCAAGCATCTCCATCACGAGAACATCTTCATCCATACCGAGATCGAGCAGCGCCGGACCGGCGCCACCGAGCGGCTGGCCGACGACCACGATCACCACGAGCGCGATTTCGACGAGCTGGAAACGCGGCTGCGGCAGATCGAGGCGGCCCCGGCGTCCCGCCGCTCGCCGATGCTGCGGGCGCTCTATCTCCGCTACACGGAATTCCTGGCGCATGATTACGAGCACATGATCGAGGAAGAGACCGAGACGTTGTCGCTGCTGCACAGGCACTTCACGGATGGCGAGCTCGCGGCGATCGAGGGCCGCATTGTCGGCTCCGTCGATCCCGACATGATGATGGAGTTCATCCGCATCATGATTCCGGCGATGAACCCGGCCGAGCGGCTCGGCATGCTGGGCGGGATGAAGGCCGCCATGCCGGTGCCGGTCTTCGCGGCGGTGGTCGACATGGGCGTCAAGCCGGTACTGACGCACGCCGACTGGCAGGCACTGGAACAGGCGCTGGCCCAGGCGGCGTAGGGGAGGCGAGCGGCATTCTTCTTCACCTCTCCCTGAGGGAGAGGTCGGAGCGAAGCTCCGGGTGAGGGGAGGCGATCTCTCCGGCGAGCGCTGAACCCCTCACCCGCCGGCCCTCGGCCGTCGACCTCTCCCCATGGGAGAGGTTGGCAAAATATCGTCGGCGCTGAGGGAGAGGTGACGCCTCCTGAGTCGCGCCTCTACGCCGCCGCGCTTTCGCCGAGCTGGCGCTCCTTGTAGGCGATGCCCCAGGCCCGGAGCGCGAGGATGATCGGGCGAAGCGTCTCGCCGAGTGGCGACAGACGGTATTCGACGCGCGGCGGCACCTCGGCATAGACGGTGCGGATCACAAGTCCGTCACGCTCCAGTTCGCGCAATTGCTTGGTCAGCACGCGCTGGGTCACTGCCGGCGTGCGGCGATGCAGTTCGTTGAAGCGCAGCGTGTTGTCGAGCAGGTGGAACAGCGCCACGCCCTTCCACTTGCCGTCGATCAGCTCCAGCGTCGTCTCGACATCGCATTTCTCGTGCTCCGCGCCCATGGCTGATCTCCATTAGTATCCATTTGGTCAGTATAGGCCCAAATTGTGCATTCTTGCGGGAACGGTCAATATGCACGAAATGGCTCTGTGTCCGCCGCTTCCCGCGGCGCCAAGGAAATGGAGCCCGCTCATGCGTGCGATCGCCTTCACCAAGTCGCTTCCCGCCAGCGATGCCAACGCCCTCTCCGACATCACGCTCGACATTCCCGAGCCCGGCCCGCGCGATCTTCGCGTCAAGGTCGAGGCCGTGTCGGTCAACCCGGTCGACACCAAGGTCCGGCGCAACGCAGGATCCGACACGCCGCGCGTGCTCGGCTATGACGCGGCCGGCATCGTCGACGCCGTCGGCGCCGAGGTGACGCTCTTCAAGCCCGGCGACGCCGTCTACTATGCCGGCACGATCAACCGCCCCGGCACCAACGCCGAATATCATCTCGTCGACGAGCGCATCGTCGGCCGCAAGCCGGCGACGCTGGATGTCGCGGAAGCGGCGGCGCTGCCGCTCACCACCATCACGGCCTATGAGCTGCTGTTCGACCGCATCGGCGTGCGCAAGGGCGAGGGCGCCGACAGGCGGACGCTGCTCGTCGTCGGCGGCGCCGGCGGCGTCGGCTCGATGGCGATCCAGCTGGCGCGGGCGCTGACCGGGCTGACCGTGATCGCCACCGCCTCGCGGCCGGACACCGTCGCCTGGGTCGAGGGGCTTGGCGCGCATCACGTCATCGACCACACCAAGCCGCTCGACGAGGAAGTGGCGCGGATCGGCATTCCGGCCGTCGACATCGTGCTGGCGCTGACCCAGACGCCGCATCACTGGCCGGCGATCCAGAAGCTGGTGGCGCCGCAGGGCCATGTCGGCGTCATCGACGACATGGAGACCCTCGACATCGTGCCGTTCAAGGGCAAGGCTGTCGGCGTTCACTGGGAATCGATGTTCACCCGGCCGATCCACCAGACCGCTGACCTGGTCGAGCAGCACAAGCTGCTGAACGAGGTCGCGGGGCTGGTGGAGGCGGGCAAGATCCGCTCGACGCTGACCAACCGGGTCGGCCCGATCAACGCCGCGACGCTGCGCGAGGTCCACGCGCTGGTCGAAAGCGGTCGCTCGATCGGCAAGACGGTGGTCGAGGGCTGGTAGGGGCTCTCTTACACCTCTCCCTCTGGGAGAGGTGAGGGCTTCACTCCAGTCCGGCCTATGCCCTGCCAAATCCCCCGCCGGTGGGCGTCGTTACGATGACGGCCTCGCCGGCGGCGAGCACGGTCTGGTCGCAGCCTTCCAGCACCTCGACCCGGCCGTCGTTGCGGCGCACCTCGGTCTTGCCGAGGGCGCCGGGATCGCCGCCTTCGAGCCCGTGCGGCGCGACGGTGCGGTGCGAGGCGAGGATGGCGCATTCCATCGCCTCCAGGAATCGGATCGTCCGCCTGGTGCCGCCGCCGGCCGACCATTTTCCGCGTCCGCCGGAGCCCTCGCGGATGTGGAAGTCCTCAAGCAGGACGGGGAAACGGAACTCCAGCACCTCCGGATCGGTCAGGCGCGAATTGGTCATGTGGACATGCACGGCGTCGACGCCGTCGAAGCCGGTGCCGTCGTTGAACCGGCCTGCCGGGGCGCCGGAGCAGAGCGTCTCGTAATACTGGTAGGTCTGGTTGCCGAAGGTGAGGTTGTTCATCGAGCCCTGGGACGAGGAAAGCGCGCCCAGCGCGCCGAACAGCGCGTTGGTCACCTGCTGGCTCGTCTCGACATTGCCGGCGACGACGGCGGCCGGATAGCGCGGCGCCAGCATCGAACCCTCGGGAATGACGATGCGGATCGGCCGCAGGCAGCCGGCATTCATCGGGATGTCGCCCTCGACCATGACGCGGAAGGCATAGAGGACCGCCGCGCGGGTGACGGGTTCCGGCGCGTTGAAATTGGTCTTCTGCTGCGGGCTGGTGCCGGTGAAGTCGACCGTCGCCTCGCGCTTCTCGCGGTCGACGCGGATCTTCACGCGGATCACCGCGCCCTGGTCGGTCTCGACGGCGAATTCGGAATCCCGGAGGCTGCCGAGCATCCGGCGCACGCTCTCGGCGGCGTTGTCCTGCACATGGCCCATATAGGCGGTGACGACATCGAGCCCGAAATGCTCGACCATCCGGCGCAGCTCCTGCACGCCCTTCTGGTTGGCGGCGATCTGCGCCTTGAGGTCGGCGATGTTCTGCGTGACGTTGCGGACGGGGTAGGGATGGTCGGTCAGCAGCTCGACCAGTTCGGCCTCGCGAAAATGGCCCTGGTCGACGAGGACGAAATTGTCGATGAGAACCCCTTCTTCGTCGACGGTAGCGGCGCGCGGCGTCATTGAGCCGGGCGCCGTGCCGCCGATATCGGCATGGTGGCCGCGGCTGGCGACGAAGAACAGGATCTCTTCTCCCGCATCGTCGAAGACGGGCGAGACGACGGTGATGTCGGGGAGATGCGTGCCGCCATTATAGGGCGCATTGAGCGCATAGACGTCGCCCGGCCGCATCGCCCCCCGGTTCAGCTCGATGATCGTCTCGACCGAGCGGTCCATGGAGCCGAGATGCACCGGCATGTGCGGCGCGTTGGCGACGAGCGCGCCGGTCGCGTCGAACACGGCGCAGGAGAAATCGAGCCGCTCCTTGATGTTGACGGAATAGGCGGTGTTCTGCAGCGTCACGCCCATCTGCTCGGCGATCGACATGAACAGGTTGTTGAACACCTCCAGCATCACGGGATCGGCGTCGGTGCCGATAGCATGGCGACGGTCGAGCGCCTCGACCCGCGTCAGCACGACATGGTCGCGGGCCGAGATTTCAGCCTGCCAGCCCGGCTCGACGACGATGGTCTGGTGCGGCTCGATGATCAGCGCCGGCCCGGCGACGATGGCGCCGCGTGCAAGGCTTGCGCGGGGAAAGATGCCCGCGCGATGGGCCGCGCCGTCGGAAAAGATCGAGACGGTCTCGGAGGGCTTGGGCCGGCTCTCGGGGGCGTCGAGCGCCGGTTCCTCAATGCTGGCGCCGCCGCCGACCGCCTCGACCTCCAGGCTCTCGACGACGATCGCCTTGCCCTCGAAGACGAAGCCGAACTGCTTCCGGTGCGCCTCCTGGAAAGCGGCGAGGATTTCATCCAGCGGTAGCCAGTCCGGGCCCTCCGCCAGCACCTCGACCGGGATCGTCGTGTCGGTGCCGTCATAGCGGAGATGCGCGCGGACGAAGGTGTCGGTGGCCTCGACGCCCTGCTGCGCCAGTTCGGCATGGACCTCGTCCGTGAGCGTCGAGGCGAGATCCAGAAGCTCGGGCAGCGCTTCCGGCGCCAGCTTTTGGACCACCGCCTTGCTGCGGCCGGCGCGGATGTCGGCGAGGCCCATGCCATAGGCGGAGAGGATGCCGGAGAAGGGATGCACCAGCACAGTCGTCATGCCGAGCGCGTCCGCCACCATGCAGGCGTGCTGGCCGCCGGCGCCGCCGAAGCAGTTCAGCGCATAGTCGGTGACGTCATAGCCGCGCTGGACGGAGATCTTCTTGATGGCGTTCGCCATGTTCTCGACGGCGATGCGCAGGAAACCGTCGGCGATGTCCTCGGGCGTGCGGCCGTCGCCGATCTCGGCGGCCAGCTTTTCGAAGCGCTCGCGCACGATGGCGGCATCGAGCGGCTGGTCGCGGCCCGCGCCGAAAATCTTTGGAAAATGCTCCGGCCGCAATTTGCCGGTCATGACATTGGCGTCGGTGACGGCGAGCGGGCCGCCGCGCCGGTAGCTGGCAGGGCCGGGGTCGGCGCCGGCCGAATCCGGGCCGACGCGGAAGCGGCCGGCCTCGTAGTGCAGGATCGAGCCGCCGCCGGCGGCGACCGTGTGGATCCGCATCATCGGTGCGCGCATGCGCACGCCCGCGACCTCGGTTTCGAACGATCGCTCATAGACGCCGTCATAATGCGACACGTCGGTCGAGGTGCCGCCCATGTCGAAGCCGATGACCTGGCCGAAGCCCGCCTGCCGCGCCGTCTCGACCGCCGCCACGACGCCGCCGGCCGGGCCGGAGAGGATGGCATCCTTGCCGCGGAAAAGCTCCGCCGCCGTCAGCCCGCCGGACGACATCATGAACATCAGGCGGGGCGAGGCGCCCTCCGTTCCGCCCAGCTCGGCGGAGACCTGTTCGACATAGCGGTTGAGGATCGGCGAGAGATAGGCGTCGACCACGGTGGTGTCGCCGCGCCCGACCAGCTTCATCAGCGGCGAGATCTCGTGGCTGACCGAGATCTGCGGGAAGCCGACGGAGCGGGCGATTTTGGCGACCCGCGCCTCGTGCCCGGGATATTTCCAGGCATGCATGAAGACGATGGCGACGGAGCGGATGCCGCTGGCATGGGCGTCGCGAAGGGCGGCCTCGACCTCGGCCGGATCGGGTTCGACCTCGACCGTGCCGTCGACCCGCACGCGCTCGGCAACCTCGACGACGCGCTCATAGAGCAGTTCCGGCTTGACGATCTTCTTGGCGAAAATGTCCGGGCGCGCCTGGTAGCCGATCGCCAGCGCGTCGCGAAAACCCCGGGTGATGAGGAGGAGCGTGCGGTCGCCCTTGCGCTCCAGTAGGGCGTTGGTGGCGACGGTCGTGCCCATCTTCACCGTGTCGATGGCGCCCGGCGGGATCGGCGCACCGGCCGGAACGCCCATCAGTTCGCGGATGCCCTGCACGGCGGCGTCGCGATAGGCGCCGGGATTTTCCGAGAGCAGCTTGTGGGCGCGGATACGGCCTTCCGGGTCGCGCGCGACGATATCGGTGAAGGTGCCGCCGCGATCGATCCAGAAGTCCCACTGCGTCATCGTCATGCTCCCCGTATCCTGCCGGTCCGGCCGCATGAGTACGGTTCGGCCGGCTTCCGTCAATCCGCAATGGCCGGAAGATCGCCCTGGCCGAGGGGCTGCGACCCGTCCTGCGTGAATTGGCGACTGCGCGACACCCTGGACTCTCGCACTCGACGCCGCGGATGCCTATGATTCCGCCATGACAATCTGGCAACGACTCGGCGACCTCATATGCTCGCTTCCCGGCTCCTGCACCCTCGGGCGGGCGCTGGACGATTTGATCGAAACCGTCCGCACGATGCTGTCCGGCTCGCCGGAGGATCGGCGGCAGGTGGCGTTCTCCGTCTCGATGATCGCGCTCTCGGCCAAGATGGCCAAGGCGGACGGCGTCGTGACGCGGGACGAAGTCACCGCCTTCGAGCAATTGTTCGATATCCCGGCGGCCGAGCACCAGAACGTGGCGCGGCTGTTCAACCTCGCCAAGCAGGACGTCGCCGGCTTCGACGCCTATGCGCGCAAGCTCGCCGGCCTGTTCGAGCCGGGCTCGCCCGTGTTCGAGGACATCGTCGATGGCCTGTTCCACATCGCCAAGGCCGACGGCATGGTGCATCAGGACGAACTGGCGTTCCTCGACCATGTCGCGTCGATCTTCGGCATCGGCGAGGCGGCGTTCGCCCGCATCAGCAGTCGCCACATCGTGCCGGAGGAGGGCGACCCTTACCTCATCCTCGGCATCGACCGCGCCGCCTCGAATGACGACGTGAAGCGGCACTATCGCCGCATTGTCGCCGAGACCCATCCGGACCGGCTGATCGCGCGCGGCGTGCCGGCCGAATTTCTCGCGATCGCCACCGCCAAGCTCGCCGCGCTGAACGGCGCGTATGACCGCATCCGCCGCGAGCGGGCCTTCGCATGACCATGGAGAGAGACGTGCCTGACGCAGCCCTGCCGGATGCCAAGCTGCCGGATGTGGCATGGCGGCCTTCGCCCAATTTCGGACCGCGCGTCGGCGGCGCGCCGATCGACATCCTGATCCTGCACTACACGGACATGAAGACGGCCGAGGCGGCGATCGGCCTGTTGAGCGACCCGGCCTCCAACGTCTCCTGCCACTATGTCGTCGGCGAGGACGGAACCATCACGCAACTGGTCGCCGAGGCGGATCGCGCCTGGCATGCCGGCGTCTCTTCGTGGCATGGCGCGACCGATATCAACTCCCGGTCTGTCGGAATCGAGATCGCCAACCTGGGCCATGACCATGGTTACCCCGATTTTCCCGACGAACAGATCGATGCGGTGATCGCACTTGCCTGCGACATTTGCGCTCGACACGGCATTCGTCCGGAACGAATCCTTGCTCACTCCGATGTTGCGCCCGCGCGGAAGCGCGACCCAGGCGAGAAGTTCCCATGGGGCCGCCTAGCTTCTGCCGGGCTCGGTCATTTCGTCGAGCCGGAACCGATTCGGGGCGGTCGTTTTTTTAGCATCGGTGAAAGTGGCGCGCCGATCGAGGCGCTGCAGGCGATGCTGGCGCTGTACGGCTATCCCATTCAGATCTCTGGAACTTACGATCAGGAGACGGAACAGGTCGTCACCGCGTTCCAGCGCCACTTCCGGCCCGAAAGGGTTGATGGAATTGCCGATTCTTCGACGATTGTGACGCTGCACCGTCTCGCTCGGGCGTTGTCCGACAAGGCCTGAGTTCCCCAGCGGCAGTTCGAAACTGTTCAGCCGGCAAATCATTTTGCCTGGCCGTTCGGGCGATCACGAAATGTTAAAGCTTGTAACCTGATTTCAGTTCGGGTGCCCCAATTCGGGACTCTTGGGCAACGAAAGGTGCCGCCATCGTCAACGATGTGAGTTACCCCCAGGTATGAAGAAGTTTTGCGTACTCGCCCTGACCGCCCTCGTCGCCACCAGCGGTCTCGCCATTGCTCCGGCGTCGGCCAAGTCTGGCCGACTGCTCAAGTCGAACGAAACGCGTATCGCCTCAGCCGACCGCAGCAGCTTCGATGATCTGATCCGCACCCACGCCGCGGCGAACAACGTTCCCCTGTCACTCGCCCACGCCGTCATCACCGTCGAGAGCAACTACAAGCCCAACATGACGGGCAGCGTCGGCGAGATCGGCCTGATGCAGGTCCGCCTGCAGACGGCTCGCGGCATGGGCTACAAGGGCTCGGCCAAGGCCCTCTACGACCCGGCCACCAACATCCGCTACGGCATGATGTATCTCGGCCAGGCCCGCAAGCTCGCCGGCGGCGATCTTTGCGGCACCATCCTGAAGTACAATGGCGGCCATGGCGCCACGCGCATGACCAAGGGCCCGCTGCGCTATTGCGGCAAGGTCCAGCAGATCATGGCTTCGAACTAAGTTCGGACGTGGTCGGGGCGGTCTCGGCCGAAGCCTCTCGTGTTGCAGCGTTCGCTAGTGCGGGCGCGTACGGGGAGGACGCAAGACTGCCAGGCTCGATGTCGCCCGCCTTCGCGGGTGCCGCCTGAATCAGTTGCGGGCCGACAGGCCTCCTGACCGCCTTCAATGTCGGGTGCGGGGAACGACTTCCCCCTTGATGGGCTTGACCCGCACCCGTCGCCCCCCTAAGCCCCGCATTGCCAGTCGGCCGGACGACCGCTGCTGCAGGATCGAAAGGTCGCAGGGGAGGAAAGTCCGGGCTCCATGGAAACACGGTGCCGGGTAACGCCCGGCGGGGGCGACCCCAGGGAAAGTGCCACAGAAAGCAAACCGCCCGAGCGTTCGCGCCACGGGTAAGGGTGAAAGGGTGGGGTAAGAGCCCACCGCGGTCCCAGCAATGGGAACGGCACGGTAAACCCCACCGGGAGCAAGACCGAATAGGGGTGACGCGGGCGCGAGCCCAGCCTGTTTCCAGGCCGGTCACCCGGGTTGGTCGCACGAGGCGTCCGGCAACGGACGTCCAAGATGAATGGTCGTCACGCGGCGGTTCGCCGCCGCCCTACAGAACCCGGCTTACAGGCCGACTGGCATTCTTTCTTCCCCTGATCGTCGATCCGCATCGCCGGCCC
>JAFKJZ010000447.1 GCA_017305815.1 Hyphomicrobiales bacterium | reverse complement strand
GCACGCATTGCAGCATGGGAAGCCACCCGGACGACGCGCCGCCGTCCGGCAGCGATGGACCGACGCCGGCCTCAATGACCGGCGGGGACCGGCTGCGCGTCGACCGGCGCCGCCTCGCGGCGCAACGCCACGAAGACGACGAGGGCCAGCACGGCGATGAGGCTCGACGTCACCATCAGCACCGAGCCATGCGCGCTGGCGAAGGCAACCCGGGCGGCGGCGGCGATGGCCTCGCCCTCGGCACCGCCGACCCGGCCGGCGAGCACCATGGCCTCGCCAATCGAGCCCGAGGCAACGCCGACGTCGGCCCCGGGCACGCCCGCGGCGACGAAGTTGGCCCGGTAGATCGTGCTCAGCAGCACGCCGAAGAAGGTGATGCCGAGCCCGGCGCCGAGCTCATAGCCGGTCGCCTCGAGCGAACCCGCGGCGCCGGCCTTTTCGACCGGCGCGGCCCCCATGATGGCGGCCGACGACGCCAGCAGGCCGACGCCGAGCGAGAAGCCGAGCACCGCCATCAGGCAACCGATGACGACGCCGTCGCCGCCGATGTTCGACCGGCTGATGCCGAACAGCGCGAGCGACGCGGCGGCGAGACCGGCCGTGCCGAGCCAGCGCAGGCCGAACCGGCCCGCCAGCTTGCCGGCGATCGGCCCGGCGATCGCGGAGGCGACAACGAGCGGCATCATGAAGAGGCCTGCCTGCAGCGGCGTCCGGCCATAGACATATTGCAGCTCCTGCGCCAGCAGCAGCTCGAAGCCGGCAAACGAGCCGGACGCGACGAAGGCCATCAGCATGCCGACCGAGATCGCCGGTTTGCGGAACAGCGAGAGATCGAGGAGCGGCTCGGAAGCGACGGTCTGCAGCCGCGCGAACCAGGCCATCAGGCCGAGACCCAGCGCCAGAACGCCGAAGACCCAGGGCGACGGCCCCGCCTTGAAACCCGTCTTCACCGCATAGACGGTCGCGATCAGGCCGGCGATCAACAGCAGCGCATGGCCGATCTTCCAGCGCCCCTCGGCCGCGATCGGCCGGTTCGGAATGAACAGGAACACCACCGGCAGCACGACCAGCATGATCGGCACGTTGATGAGAAACACAGATCCCCACCAGAAATGCTCGAGCAGGAAGCCGCCCGTCAGCGGGCCAATCGCCGCGCCGGCGGAGGCGACCGTGCTCCAGAGGCCGAGGGCAAGCGCCCTCTCCTTCGGGTCCTCGAAGGTTTGCCGGATGATCGCGAGCACGCTCGGAATGATCATCGACGAACCGACTGCCAGCAGGACGCGGGCAAGGATCAGCATCATCGCCGACTGCGAGAAGGCGGCGCAGACCGACGCCGCTCCGAAGATCGAGAGCCCGGTCAGCATCTGCCGGCGATGACCGACGCGATCGCCCAGCGTGCCCATCGGCACGAGCAGGCCGGCCATGATCAGCGGATAGATGTCGATAATCCAGAGGATCTCCGTGCCCGAGGCGCCGAGCGCGACGGTAAGCGACGGGACGGCGATGTGCAGGATCGTCATGTCGACGACAACGGGCAGGAACGCCAGGATCACGGCGGTCAGGACCAGCCAGCGATTGCGCGGCGCGACAGTCATTTTCATCTCCATTCCCGCGCCACGGGGGGATTGCCGGCGTCGGGACGCGGAGATATATATCCGTCCAGACGGTATTAAAAGAGAAAAGACATGGGCAGACGGCCGACGATCGATCGCGAGGGGCTCTTGGACGCGGCCGACCGCGTCATCGCCAGGGGCGGCGTCACCAGCCTCACCGTCGACGCGGTGGCACACGAGGCCGGCGTCAGCAAGGGCGGCGTGCTCTATTCCTTCGGCACCAAGGATGCGCTGATCGAGGCCATGCTCGATCGCGCGGGGAAATCCTATGATCGCCTGATCGCGGACTATCTGACGGCGCACGGCGACGAGCCGCATGCGGGCGCCGCCGCGCATGTCGACGCCAGCCATCGCGAGGATCGGCTGGCGTCGATCCGCGCCAGCGCGCTGCTCGCGAGCCTCGTGCAGACCCCTGATTACCGCAGCGAGATCCAGGGCTACTACCGGGAATTTCTCGACAAGCTCGACACGAGCACGCCGTCCGGGCGCCGGGCGCTGACGGCCGTGCTCGCCGCGGAAGGCGCGTTCCTGCTGCGCGGCCTCGGCCTCGCGCAGTTCGACGACGCGGCCTGGGATTCGATCTTCGCCGATATCCGCGAGATCGTGCCGCGCTGAGCAGGCAGTCCCGGCCGGCACCCGGTCGGGCGTCGGCCGGCGTGGTGACGAGCGATCAGTCCCAGGCGGGCGCGAGGCCCGGCGGGCTGACGCGCCGGCCGTCGGCGCGGGCGAGACCCGTGATCGCCGCCATCTCGGCCTCGGTCAGTTCGAAATCGAACACCGCGATGTTCTCGGCCACGCGATCCGGCTTGGCGGTCTTGGAGAGTGCGACGAAGCCCTGCTGCAGCAAAAAGCGTAATCCGACCTGCGCCGCGCTCTTGCCGTAGCGCCGGCCGATCGCCGCAAGCTGCGGATCCTGCGGCACCGCGCCGTCCGCCATGCCGAAATAGGCCGTCACCGCGACGCCCTCCGCCTTCGCCGCCGCCGCGACGGCGCGCTGGTCGAGATAGGGATGCGCCTCGATCTGGTTGGTGAGGATCGGCGCCGCGCTGAGCGCGACCGCCTCGCGCATCTGCGCGATGGTCTGGTTGCTGACGCCGACATGAAGCGTCCTGCCGGCCGATTGCACCGCATTCAGCATCGCGATCTGCTCGGCGATCGGCACCGCCTCGCCCGGCCAGTGCAGCAGCAGGAGATCGACGCGGTCGACCCGCAGCCTGTCGAGGCTTTCCACCACCGACGCCAGGAAGCGGTCCGGGTGGTAGTTATCGACCCAGACCTTGGTGGTCAGGAAGAGATCGTCGCGCCGCGCGCCGGCCTTGGCCAGAGCGCGCCCGAGCGCCGCTTCGTTCTGGTAGATCTGCGCCGTATCGAAGTGGCGAAATCCCGCCTCGAGCGCCGCCGGCACGACCCGTTCGACCTCGTCATCCGACATCCGGAACACGCCGAAGCCGAGCGCCGGGATCGACGCGCCATGCGCCTTCACAGTCTGCATCATCAAACTCCTGGAGGAGAGCGGCGATCATGCCGCCCTTGCCATGGTGGCGACGGCGACACGCTCGTCGCCGCTTCTGCATGGCGACGAGATAAAGGCGACGTGGGCGCTTGATAATTCGCTGGCTAGCCACACAATCTGTGAAACCAATTCACCGATCGGACCAACCCATGGATAATCGCGCCGGCGAAATGCAGGTGTTCCTGCGCGTCGTGGAGGCCGGGAATTTCTCGGCCGCAGCCAGCCAGATGCAGATGACGCCCTCGACCGTGAGCAAGCTGATCTCGCGCATCGAGGCGCGGCTCGGCGTGCGCCTGCTGGAGCGCTCGACGCGACGGCTATCGCTGACGGCCGAAGGCGAACTCTACTACGAACGCAGCCTCGCGCTGCTCGCCGAACTGGACGAGGTCGAGCGGGAACTCTCCCAGGGAGCGGCGTGCGCCGGCGGCACGGTGCGGGTCAATACGTCGGTCGCCTTCGGCGTGCATGGCGTCGAACCGATGCTGCCCGCCTTCTGGAAGGCCTATCCCAACATCCGGGTCGATCTGTCGCTCGCCGACGAAATGGTCGATCTCTATCTCGACCGCCCGACGTCGCCTTTCGCGTCGGCGTCCTGCAGGATTCCAACATGCGGGCCCGGCGCATCGGAGTCGCCCGGCGCAAGATCGTCGCCTCGCCCGCTTATCTTCAGGAGCATGGCACGCCGCGCTCGGTCGACGATCTCGCCCGGCACAATTGCCTGGGCTTCAACTTCCGCCGCACCATGCCGGTCTGGCCCCTGCGCGAAGGCAGCCGGACGGTCGACCGCGCCATTACCGGTTCGCTTCTCACCAACAATGGCGAGACGATGCGAAGGGCGGCGATTGCCGGCGTCGGGCTCGCCCGCCTCGGCGAATATCATGTGCGCGCCGATCTGGCCGAAGGGCGGCTCGTCGAGGTACTTGCCGGGACGGTCGGCGACGAGGAGGAGATCCACGCCATCTTCCTCGGCGGCGAGCGCATGCCGCAGCGCGTTCGCGTCTTCCTCGATTTCACCGTGCCGCTGCTGCAAGCCTTCCTGCGGCAGCCGTGACGCCGCCGCAGGTTGCCGGACGCGTTATGCGCCGAGCCGCGGGCGCAAGTTCCAGAGCCGCGCCGCCTTCACAGCGGCCGGATCGACGTCGAACGCGATCGACGTGATCGGCTCGTCGCTGTCAATCCGCTTGGTGGCGTTGTGAAGGCCGTCATCGACATAGATCTCGATCAGACCGACATCGACGAAGACGCGGACGGTCCGGAGCGCGGTCGCCTGGGTCAGGTAGCGCGGCACGACCCGGTTGCCCGGCGGATCGAAGACCAGTTCGAGCGAGGTGCCGTCATAGACGAGCGCGATGCCATGATCGGGATGTGCGAAATCGAGCCGGAACGGCGCGCCCGGCGTCGAAAGCTCGATCTCGATCTCGCCGAGGCCGCCCGCGAGCGACACGGAACCGGCCGCCGCCAGAGCCTCGGTCGAAATGCCCGTCCGCAGCGCCTTGACGCCCTCGACCGGCGGCATGCGCAGCTTGCCGTCCTGCCAGACGAAGCGGCGCGGGAAGGTCATGGCGGAATGGAAGTCGCGGTCCTTGAAGACGTCGGTCCAGTTCGCGGCCCAGGCGATGCCGACCGGGCCATCCGTGTGCTGGAAGGCCTGGATCGCATAGCAATCGGTAGCGAAATCGATCTCGCGGCGCAGGATCGGCTCGAACTTGCGGCCGTCGAAGCGGCCGACGATGGCGTAGCTCAGATTGCGGCGGCGGGTACCCTCGTCGCGATAGCCGATCAGGCCGAAGACGAGCGCATGGAGCCCCTCCCCTTCGCCATCCAGCGCGATCAGGCCGGGGCACTCGGCCGGGATGCTGCGCGGCAGCGGCTCGCGATGCAGGACATCGACGAAGGTCCAGCCATCGGCGGCGTCGGCCGCCTGCGTCTCATAGAGCAGCACCAAGCCGGCGCGATCGTCGGCGCCGGCGACCAGCATCTTCCAGAGCCCGTCCGGGCCTCGGAACACATAGGGATCACGAATATCCTTGCCGAAATTCGGGATCGAGGGCCGGTCGGTGATCACCGGCGTCGAGGGACCGGCCGCCAGCATGTCCTGCGACACCGTCGTGATCTGCCATTCCTGGCTCGGCTCGCGATCATCCTCGCGGTCGGTATAGAAGACGCGGACGCCGCCTCCC
This sequence comes from Hyphomicrobiales bacterium, assembly GCA_017305815.1. Classification (GTDB taxonomy): domain Bacteria; phylum Pseudomonadota; class Alphaproteobacteria; order Rhizobiales; family Kaistiaceae; genus Kaistia; species Kaistia nematophila. The sequence goes on along the minus strand of JAFKJZ010000447.1, from coordinate 8,621 downwards.
GCATGCGGAATGGCCGAGCCGGAGAAAGCGCCGCCGATCAGGCCATTGTCCGCCAGCAGTTCGGCGCGCGGCTCGAGGAAGATCGGCTGGTCGATCCAGTCGACGAGGTTCTCCGAGACCGCATGGCCCCAATGCATCGTGTTCCAGCGCAGGCTGTGCGGATAATGCTGGTAGAACAATTGGCTGGTGTCGCCGACCTGGCAGAGGCCGTTCGGGTCGTTCATCCAGCCGAAGGGCGGCTGGAAGTGCAGCTTGTAGCGTGAATCGTTGGCGCGATTTTTCGCCGTAGAACGAAGCAGGCGAATCCCTTCCCGCGCGACGCGCGCCGGGGCGAAGCTGTAGGCGAGCGACACGGCTGTCGCCGGCTCCTGCCAGCCGAAGCGATAGGTGCCGGAAGCAGGCGCCTCGAACACCGAGCGGGTGAAATCGTCCGAGTGCGCGCCCGCCAGCCGTTGGGGCGCGGTGCCGTCGACGGTGACGACGACCTCGGAAAGCGCCGCCCGCGACGGCGCCTTCTGCCAGACATGCACGATGTCGCCGGCGTCCAGAACGGCTTCGAACTCGGTCATTGCAAGAACGTCCATTGTCGCAAGAGTATCCATTGTCGGGTCAGCCCTTGACGGCCGAGCTGATGAAAGAGCTGACGAACCATTTCTGGAAGGCGAGGTAGAAAATCAGGACCGGCACCATCATCATCACCGACGCGGCCATGGCGCTGTTCCAGTAGACGCTGTCATGGCCGAAGAAGCTGGCGATGCCGACGGAGATCGGCCGGGCGTAGTCGGTCTGGGTGACCATCAGCGGCCAGAGATACTGGTTCCAGGTCTCGATGCCGAGCAGGATCGCCACCGTCGCCAGCACCGGCAGGCTCAGGGGCAGGAACACCGACCAGTAGATGCGGAACGGCGAGGCGCCGTCGACCGTCGCCGCGTCATAGATGTCGCGCGGCACCTGGATGAAGAACTGGTAGATCAGGAAGATGTAGAGCGGGCTCGCCATCCACGGCAGGATCTGGGCGGCGAAGCTATCGCCGAGCCCGACCTTGTTGACGAGGCTGAGCAGCGGCAGGACGATCGATTCCTGCGGCACGATGTAGAGGCCGATCAGGCCGGTCAGCACCACCGCCCGGCCCGGCAGCCGGCCCCAGGCCAGCACGAAGGCCGCCATCGAATTCAGGAACACGCCGCCGAGCACCGTGCAGAACAGGATGATCAGCGAATTGACGAGATAACGCCCGAAGGGCAGCGCGCCGCCGAAGGTGGCGATATCGGCGAAATTCTGCAGCGACGGCTCGGAGACCCAAAAGGCGCGGAAGCTGCCCATGTCGGCGAGGATCTGGAAGCGATCCGGCTTCAGGCTGGCGACGAAAAGCAGGAACAGCGGCGAGATCACCACGAGCGCGATGATCAGCACGGCGACGAACTTGACGATCGCGCCGATATCCGGCTTCGCGGCGACCTTGGCGGCCGGCGACGGGGTGGAGACGGAAGCCAGGGTGCTCATCGACGATCCCTCACGACGAAGCGCTGAACGAGCGAGACGACCAGCACGATAAGGAAGAGCAGGATGGCGACGGCCGAGGCGAGGCCGAGCCGCTGGTCGACGAAGCCGGCGGTGAACATGTAGTGGACCAGCGTATCGGTGGTGCCGCGCGGTCCGCCCTGGGTCAGGATGTTCACCTGGGTGAACAGCTTGAACGCCTGGATAGTGGTGATGATCAGCACGAAGATATGCGTCTGGCGCAGGCTCGGCATGGTGACGTGCCAGAAGCGCTGCCAGCGATTGGCGCCATCGAGCTCGGCCGCCTCATAGAGCTGCTCGGAGATGTTCTGCAGTCCGGCCAGATAGACGATCATCTGGAAGCCATAGGCCTGCCAGGCCGAGAGCAGCACGATCGACGGCATCGCCCAGGCCGGGTCACCGAGCCAGTCGATCGGGCCGACCAGGCCGAACGACAGAAAGCCGACGATCTGGTTGAACGGACCGGTCGGATACTGGAACAAGGTTGACCAGATCACGCAGACGACGACCATCGAGGTGATCGCCGGCAGGAAGAACATGCCGCGGAAGAAATTGCGGAAAGGCAGCTTCTGATTCAGGAGCAGCGCGATGGCGAGCGCGAAGCCGCACTGCACCGGCAGTACCATGATGGTGAAGCGGGTGACGTTCCAGAGCGCCGTCCAGAAGGCCGGATCGGTCAGGATGCGGGTGAAGTTGTCGAGGCCGACGAAGCGCACCGGCACCGGGCGCGGGATCAGGCGCTGATTGGTCAGCGCGATCTCGAAGGACGACAGGAACGGCACCAACAGGAAGATGGTGATCAGGATGCAGGCGGGCAGCAGCATGCCCAATTCCTGCAGGCGGCCGCCCCATATGGGCGGCTTCCGGCGCCTGGCGGCGCGAATGGGCCCCGGCGATGCCGAACCCGGCATGGGGGACGCTTGGCTCGACATGATGATGCCCTCCCGGGAGCTTGTTTCCCGGCCGCGCTTCGGGGCGCGGCCGGGTCTTCTATCATGGTGGTTTGGGGCCGCGCCTCGGCGCGACCGGACTTCGCCGAGGGTTACTCGGCCTTGCCGAACGGCTCGTAGCCGTCATTGTCGAGGATATCGTCGTCGATCTTCTTGGCGGCCTTGCTAAGCTCGGCCTGCGGATCGGCGCCGTCGAAGATGTTGGTCATCGCGTTCTGGAAGGCGAGCGTGATGGTCGGATAGGCCGGATGCGGCGGACGCGCGACGGCGCTCTTGCCGGCCTGCTCGAAAGCGACGGCCATGGCGCCCTTGTCGGCGTAGAGCGGCGAAGCGGCGGCGAAGGACTTCAGGCCGGGGAAGCCGGCATGCGCCTTGTAGGCGTCGCGATAGGCCGGATCCTGCAGCATGAAGCTCAGGAACTTGCCGGCGGCGGCGGGATCGGAAGCCGTCTTGGCGACCGACCAGATCCAGGTGCCGTTCGGGCTGACGCCCTTCTCGCCGAACTTCGGCAACGGCATGACGACGACGTCGTCGCCCATCTTGGCGCTGGCCTCGGCATAGAACCAGTGGCCGCCCCAGGCGAGCGCGGCCGGACGGCCCTCGGCATAGAACTGGTTCTGTCCCGCCGACTGCGGCACGACCCAGCCCTGCTTGACCCAGCCCTGCATCTCGGTCGCCGCGTCGACGCAGGCCTTGCCGTCGAGCGTGCCGGTCGCCTTCCAGTTGGTGCGGTCGATCACGTCGCAGCCCATCGAGACGAGGATCGGCTCATAGGCGTAGGTGATCCACTCGGTCTTGGTGCCGTAGGAGCGGAACAGGTCGAGCGGCCACTTGACGCCGGGCGCCGTCGACAGCGTCTTCAGCGCCGCCTCGAACTCCTCGCGCGTCCAGGCATCCTCGACCGAGGTCGGGATGCGGATCTTCAGCTCTTCGAGCTGCTTGCGGCTGCCATAGAGCGCGACCGTGCTGTCGGTCAGGCCGATGGCATAGAGCTCCTTGTCGATGGGATAGGTGCCCTGGGCGACGTTCGACGCCGTCATATCGTCGACCAGCGCCTTGTCGAGCAGGCCACCGACCGGCTGCAGGAAGCCGGACCAGACATAATTGGCCAGGAACGGCGCATCGAGCTGCAGGATGTCGGGCAGCGAGCCGGCGGAAACGGCGGCGCCGATCTTTTCGTTGTAGGCGTCGTGCGGCGTGTTGATCAGCTGCACGGTGGTGCCGGGATTGGCGGCCTCGAAGCGCTTGGCGACATCGGTGATGACGGTGATCTCATAGGGGTCGCCCTGGAACATCACCTTGAGCTCGGCCGCCTGGGCGCCCGCAAGCCCTGCCCCGACCGCGATGCTCAGCGCCGATACGGCGCCGAGAGACTTCAGTAAACGATTACCCAGAATATTGGACATTCCATACTCCTCCCAATCTACCCGTTTTGCTCAATTCAACCGTCCGGCTCTCCGGCCTCAGACCGAGGCACGCTCCACGAGCCGGAACGGAATTTCATCGATCTTCTGCGTCGGCTTGCGATGGCCGGACAGGATCTCGCCGGCGCGCCGGCCGATGGCGCGGTGCGGCAGTTCCATTGTCGTCAGCGGCGGATCCAGCCTGGCCGCGATCTCGACCTGGTTGTCGAAGCTGGCGATGGCGACGTCGTCGGGGATCTCGAGCCCCTGCCGCCGCAGCGCGCCATAGACTTCCATGGCAACGCGGTCATTCCCGCAAAGGATCGCATCCGGCCGCGCGGGCCCGGAAAACAGCGCCGCGACATGCTCGCGCACGAGGCTGCGGGCCCGATCCGCATAAAGCGGCCCGCGCGTCGCCGGCAGGATCCAGGCCTCGTTGATCTCGATGCCGCGGGCGGCATGGGCGGCGCGAAAGCCGTCCTCGCGCATCCGCGCGGCGATCAGGCCCGGCAGGTTCAAAAAGGCGATTTTCTGCCGTTCATGCGTGAAAAGATGCTCGACGATCGTCTCGGCGGCGTCGTGCTCTGCCGGCACCAGCGAGGGGATGACGCCCGCCTCGTCGCGGCAGTTGATCATCAGCGAGATGACGCCGCGCAGCGAATCCGGAATGGCGACGACCTGATGGTACATGCTGGCATAGGCGATGGTGCGCGGCATCAGCCGCTGCAATTCGGCGACGCTCGCCTCGATCGTGCGGCCACCGATATTGGTGACGACGACCGAGAGCCCGTCGGCGCGGGCGGCGTTGTCGAAGGAGCGCATGATCTCGGTGGCGAAGGGCTGGGTGATCAGGCCGTCGGCCACGATGCCAAGGATCGGCAGGAAGCCCTGGCGCATGCCGCGCGCCACCAGATTGGGGACATAGCCGAGCTCATCCGCCAGAGCCTTGATCTTCTGGCGCGTCTCGTCCGACATGCGGATGGAGCCACCATGCAGCGCGCCCGAAACGGTTTTCACCGAGACGCCCAGCCGGCCGGCAATATCCTGCAATGAGACTTTGGCGTCGGCCATTGGTATTTGGCTCTGAGTTATCGTTTACCCAAAATGCATGCGGCCATGGCGGCTGTCAATCGGCCATCTCGACGGCCGAGCTTTCCGGCGACGGCCCTCCCCTGGGAGCCTGCTCCTGAGGCTTTCATCGGCCAGACAAAAAGGACGCCGGCGGCGAGGAGATCACCGGCGGCGCCCTGTCCACGAAACACGATCCGGGCCGGCCCTCGCCATCGGCGGGACCCCGACCGCTCAGTCGAAGAAGCCGGCGTCCTCCTCGCGGAGATACGGCTTTGCCGCCTCCGCATCGATGTCGACGCCGAGGCCCGGCCCTTCCAAGAGCTCGACCATGCTGTCCCGGACGATCTGCTTCGGCAGGCCGGTGACGATGTCGCTCCAGAACGGATCCGAGGCGCTCGGATATTCGAAGGCGATATAGTTTGCCGGCAAAGTGGCGCAGACATTGATCAGCGCACCGAGGCCGAGCAGGCCGTTGGCGGTGCCGTGCGGCGCCATCAGGATCGAGTGCATGTAGGCGTGTTCGGCGACCCATTTGAGCTCGGCGATGCCGCCGATATCGGCCGGATCGGGACCGACGACGCGCACGGCCTGCGTCTCGATCAGCTCCTTGAAGTTATGGCGCAGGTAGATCTGCTCGCCGGTGTGGATCGGCGTCGAGGTCGAAGTGGTCAGCTCGCGATAGGCCTGCGGGTTGACCCACGGCACGTAGTCTCCGGTCAGCATGTCCTCGAGCCACATCAGATTGTATTTCTCCACCGCCTGCGCGAAGCGGATGGCGTCCGGCAGCATCCAGCCGGGGCCGCAATCGAGCGCCAGGCTGACCTTGTCGCCGAGCACTTCCTTCATGGCGGCGACGCAATCGAGCATATGGTTGAAGCCGCGCTCGCTGATGACGCCCTGGTCCATCGCGCCATGATAGTGGTTCGGCTGCGACACGCCGTAGTGGAAGCCCTCGATGCTGGTCTTCATGTTGGAGTGGAAGCTGATGCCCTGCTTCACCATGAAGAAGTTTTCCGGCCGCTCCATCATCCATTTGACATCGGCGGCATAGTCTTCCGGCCGGTCGCCGCTGCGCTTCTTGCGGATCGAGCCGTTATAGACCCGCACCTTGTCGCGGACCTTGCCGCCGAGCAGCTTGTAGACGGGGACGCCGGCCGCCTTGCCGGCAATGTCCCAGAGCGCGTGCTCGATGGCGCTGACCGCGGCGCCATAGGGCTTGAACGAGCCGCGCTGGCGGATGCGCAGCATGACGCGCTCGACGTCGGTCGGGTCCTCGCCGATCAGCGCGTCGCGAAAGTGCAGCACGAACGGCTTCAGATAGGTCTTGGTGAACTCCACCTCGCCGAGGCCATAGAGCCCCTCGTCGGTGACGATGCGGACGATCGGATGCTTGCCGATCACGGCGCAGCGCAGGTCTGTGATCTTCATGGATATTCCCTCGGTGCCCGGCGGACGGACGACGACTCTCAGGACGATCAGGAAGCTTCAGGCGGATCAGTCGTGCGGGACGCGGTCGAAGCCGACGCGCAGGCGGTTCCATTCCGACGTATCGCCGAAATAGCTGGCGCCCTCGCGCAGGTTTTCACGGATGACCTCCTCGTTCAGATCGACACCGAGGCCGGGCGCGTCGGGAACCGTAACATAGCCGCCGGACAGATAATCGTCGTCGAGACCGGTCACGAGCTTCGGCCAGTAGTCCTGGTCGAGGCCGTGGTGCTCGACGGCGATCAGGCTGGCGATCGAGGCGCCGAGATGGACATTGGCCATGAAGCCGATCGGCGTGCAGCAGGCATGCAGCGCGGTCGGGATGCCGTAGCGCTCGGCGTGGTCGGCGATCTTCTTGGTTTCGGTCAGGCCGCCGGAGGACAGCATGTCGGGATGGATGATGTCGAAGGCGCGCGTCTCGATCGCCTCGCGGAAGCCCTCCCAGAGATAGAGATCCTCGCCGGCCGCCACCGGCGTCAGCAGCGCGTCCGCCACCTTCTTGTGATTGGCGATATCGGTCCAGGGCAGCGGATCCTCGACCCAGGCAAGATTATAGGGCTCCAGCGCCTGGCCGATGCGGATCGCCTCGTCGGCGGTGACGAAGCCCTCGCCGAAATGGTCGGTGCAGAGCGAGATCCCGTCGCCGACGGCGGCGCGCACCGCCGCCGCGATCTCGGCAGCGAGCTCGACGCCACGCTGGCTGATCCGCGCGCCGGCGCCACGGCCCGGCACGTACCACTGGTTATATTGCGGATACTCGAATTCGGTGGCGCGGCCGACCAGCGCGCCCGGCGTCGCCTCGAACAGACGACCCGGCAGGTCGAACTTGATGAAGGTGAGGCCGAGCGCGGCGCGCTGCTTGACGACCTCGACATAGGCCTCCGGCGTCGGCTGGCGTGGCGCCGGCGTGTCGCCATAGATGCGGACGCGATCGCGGAACTTGCCGCCGAGCAGCTGGTAGCACGGCACGCCATAGGCCTTGCCGACGAGATCCATCAGCGCGATCTCGATACCGCTGACGCCGCCGGCCTCGCGGCTGTCGCCGCCATAGGCCTTGATCGACTTGAACAGGTATTCGACGTTGCAGGGGTTCTGGCCGATCAAAAGGTGCTTCAGCCGAAGCGCGGTGTCAGGGTTGGCGCCATCGCGCACCTCGCCGAGGCCGTAGATGCCCTGGTTCGTGTCGATCCGGAGGATCGGATAGTAGCCGTGGCCGACCACGGTGGCGACGCGGATGTCGGTGATCCGCAGCGCGCTCGGTCGCGAGCCCGTGCGGACATTGTTCTCGATCGTCTCGATCGGCTGGTCCAATGCGGCCATCTCGTATCCTCCTCGGCAGTGTTTGTTTGTTGTTATGTAAGTTGCTACTATTGCCAAACATGAAGCGCAATATGTTTTGTAACTTTTGACGCTCACCGATTGACAGAACCGTGCCGCCATCGTCAAAGGTGCGCACGAAGCCGAACGGAGCTGCCATGGCGTCAACGCGCGTAACGATCCAGGATCTGGCCGACCGGCTCGGCCTGTCGAAGTTCTCGGTCTCCCGCGCCCTGTCGGGCAAGCCAGGGGTGGCGGAGTCGACGCGGAGCCGCGTCCTGCAGGCCGCGCGCGCCATGGGCTATCGCGCCCATGCCGAGACCGCGCATCCCGTCGGCCAGATCCTTTTCGTGCGCAGCGAGGTCGATCCAGTCTAGAGCGAGCTCTGGTTCAACATCATGCAGGGCGCCGAGATCGAGGCGGAACGGCTCGGCTATTCGGTGGTGCCGCGCCAGGCGCGCTACCTGACGGGCGCCGCCAATCTCGATCCTTCCGTCGTCGGCCTGATCCTGGCGGTGCCACGGCCGGCCGACATCGCCGAGATCGCGGCGCGCAGCGGCGTTCCCGTCGTCTGCGCCAGCTATGTCGAACCGCTGGTTCGTTTCGACCATGTCGTCGGCGCCGACTGGGAGAGCGGCGTCGCCGTCGCGCGCATGCTGACCGGCCTCGGCCACCGCCACGTCGCCTTCATCCATGGATCGAGCCTGCCGCTCGGCCGGCTCGAGCGATTCCGCGGCTTCAAGGACGGCATGCTGGAAACGCCGGGAAGCGTCGTCGAGGACATCGTCTATGACGAGGCCGGCGGCTTCCGGCGGCCGTTTCTCGCCTATCTCCGCAATGGCGGCACGCCGACGGCGGTGTTCTGCGCCCATGA
>JAFKJZ010000327.1 GCA_017305815.1 Hyphomicrobiales bacterium | reverse complement strand
GCCTCGGCGCCGATCCAGACGTCATGGCCGATCACCGTATCGCCGGCCGGCCCGGCGGCGTTGATCGCGCCGGCGAAGGCAGGCTCCTCGGGCACGAAGAAGAACGGAAACGTCGTCACCCAGTCGTTCCGGTGGCCCTGGTTGCCGGCCATCATGAAGGAGGCGCCGGAGCCGATCGAGCAGAAGCTGCCGATGACGAGGCGGTCGACATCGCTGCGATCGGGCATCAGGTAGCGGGCGCAGTCGTCAAAGGAGTGGCCGTGATAGTAGCCGGAATAGTAGCTGTAGCGGCCGACGACGATGTTGGGATTGGTGACCTGTTCGGTCAGCGGCTTGCCCAGGAAGGGGCTCTCGAAATAGTTCATGGTCTTGTCCATGCCGGTGCGTCCGCGAACCGTGTCGCGGCGGGCACCCCGGAAGCGAGGATCGCCTCAGACGAGGCGGATGAAAGCAAAGGCTGGCCGCCGCGCCGCCTGGCGCGGCGGCCTTGCCGCAGCTGTCTTTCTGTCGCTTTCCGGTAACATCGAGCCTTCCGCGAAGGCCTCCCGTTCTAGATTGTGCCAGGACCGCTTTCCCCTTTGGAAAGGGCCTAGTTGGTGGCGTCCTCGTCGGTGTTGATGGCGGCGACCTTGGAACTGGCCGGCATCCCGATCAGCGTGTCGATGCGCGCCTTTTCCTGCTTGAAGGCGACCAGCATGTCGCCCTGCAGCACGCGCCCGCGAGGCAGGCGCACGCGCAGGGGATCGACCGGCTTGTTGTTGATGCGCACTTCATAGTGCAGGTGCGGGCCGGTCGAGAGCCCTGTCGAGCCGACATAGCCGATGACCTGGCCCTGCCGAACCTTGGCGCCCGGCCGGATGCCCTTGGCGATCGCCGACTGGTGGCCATAGGCCGATTCATAGCCGTTGGTGTGCCGGATCAGCGTGAAGTTGCCATAGCCCGAGCTCCAGCCGGCCTTCTCGACGACGCCGTTGCCGGCCGCGAGGATCGGCGTGCCGCGCGGCGCTGCCCAGTCGACGCCCGGATGCAGACGCGTGTAACCGAGGATCGGGTGCTTGCGGTAGCCGAAATTGGAGCGCAGCACGCCGCCATTCATCGGCTTGCGGACGAGGAACTTCTTGGCGCTGCGACCTTCCTCGTCGAAATAGTCGACGACGCCGTCATCCGGCGAGCGGTAGCGGTAGTAGCGCTTCGTCGCGCCGTCCAGCGTGATCGCCGCGTAGAGGATCTCCTCGTCGTCGCTGCCGGCGTCGGGCAGTGAATGGAACACCTCGAGCGAGTCGCCCGGCGAAACGCGCGACTGGAAGTCGACGTCATAGGAGAAGATGTGAATGAGTTCGGTGATCAGCGGGCCCGGGATCTTCTGCTCCAGCGCCGTCTCGTAGACGGCCTGGTAGAGACGCGGCATCGGGCCGTCATCGGCGGGCGCCGGCTCGGCCATCTCGAATTCGTCGGTCGAGCTCTCGGGCTCGTCGGCGCGTACGAAGGTATCGTCGTCGCGCCGCGCCACCGTCGCCTGGTGCGAGCCCTCGTCATAGATGGAGACGCGCATCGGCTTCGGCGACTCACCTTCCGAGGAGAAGAGAATCCGGACCTTCTGGCCCGCCTGCAGGTCCGAAAGGTCCATCAGGTTGGACATGGCGGAGACGATGTTCTTCGACTCGTCCTC
>JAFKJZ010000446.1:10276-12999 GCA_017305815.1 Hyphomicrobiales bacterium | reverse complement strand
CTGGAGACGGAACTGCGACGCGTCCGGCATTCGGCCGACGGCACGCTCGATTTCGACGACATCGTCGCCGCCAGCCCGGCGATGGACCGCGTGGTCCAGCTTGGCCGGCGCGCCGCGCGCTCGCCCCTGCCGATCCTGATCGAGGGCGAGCGCGGCGTCGGCAAGGCGCGGATCGCCCGCGCCATCCATGGCTCCGGCGACCGCAAGACGAAGCCCTTCGTCGCCGTCGCCTGCGCCACGCTGGCACAGCCGCTGGCCGATTCGGTCCTGTTCGGCCTAGAGACCGGCACCGCTACGCGCCATCCTGGCAAGCTGCAGAAGGCCCAGGGCGGCACGCTGTTCCTGGATGAGATCGGCGAACTGCCGCTGGACGTACAGGCGCGCCTGGTCACGGTGCTGCAGGAAGGCGAGATCGAGCCCGTCGGCGCCCGCCGTCCGGTCAAGGTCGATATCCGCCTGATCGCGGCGACCGAGCGCGACCTGATCGCCCTCGTCAAGGAAGGCCGGTTTCGCGAGGATCTCTATTACCGCCTCAACGTCTTCCCGATCCGCGTGCCGCCGCTGCGCGACCGGCACGACGACATTCCCGAACTGATCCGGCAATTCGCCGCCCGATTCGCGGCCGAGGAGGGCAAGCGCAGCCTGCGCGGCGTCTCACCCGAGGCACTGGAGCAGCTGATGGCGCATGGCTGGCCCGGCAATGTCCGCCAGCTCGAAAACGCGATCTTTCGCGCCGTCGCGCTATCGGATGGCCCGATGCTGACGCCGGCCGAATTTCCGCAGATCGCACTGCAAGTTCCCGGCGAGGCCAACCCGGGAACACCGATGCCGCTTGCCCCGGAAGGCGAGCCGGCGCCTCCGGCCGCGCCGGCCGTCCCGCGGCCGCAGCAGCCCGGCGTGCTCCAGGCCGTCGATGCCGGCGGCGACATCCGTCCGCTTGTCGAGATCGAGGCGGAGATGATCCGCCTCGCGCTCGACCGCTACCGTGGCCGCATGGCAACGGTGGCGCGGAAACTCGGAATCGGACGCTCGACTCTCTATCGCAAGCTCAAAGAACTCGGCATTGCCGAGGGGGGCGAAGAAACCACCGTCCGCAAAATAGCGGCAGAGTGACGTGGATCGCAGCGCGGTCCACGCAGTTGATGTTTATGGGTGCCAGGCACCAACCGCGACGGGTTCGCCCCGGAACGGCTCGATAGGTTCGGAAGTCATGAAGGGTTCGGGCAAGATGTTGTTGAAGGCGAAGGCACTCCTGACGGGCGTGGCTCTGATCGGCCTCTCGGTCGGATCGGCCCATGCCTACCTGCCGGAAGGCAAGACGTTTCGCGAGCGCGCCGGAAGCGCCGCGAGCCTCGCGCTTGCCGATGTCGCCAGCGACCCGGGCGCCCGCGCCCTGAAGGCGCTGCTCGCCGAGCCCCAGGCCAAGGCCTCGTTCAACGACAAGCGCGACCGCGCCGCCATGGTCGAGTTCTACGCCGAGCGCGACTACCAGCCGGTCTGGATGGTCAATGGCGTCTACACCGCCCAGGCCCGCAAGATCATGGCCCGGATCGCCGCCGCCGCCGAGGACGGACTCGATCCCGCCGCCTACAAGCTGCCGCCGGCCGCGATCGGCGCGACCACGCCGGCCGGCCCCGACATCGCCGCTTCCGTCGACCTGCTGTTCAGCAAGGCGGTCCTCACCTATGCGCGCCAGGCCTATGCCGGCCGCCTCGATCCGTCCTCGATCGGCCAGCTGATCACGCTGAAGCCGCTCCTGCCCGATCCGATCGAGGTGCTGACCACCGTCTCGACGGCGACCGACGGCGCGGCGGCGATCGCTTCGTACAATCCGCAGCACGAGGGCTACCTCCGCCTGAAGAAGGCGCTCGCCAAGGCGCGAGGCGCCGAGAGCCCGACGGCCCATGCCCCGGTGCCGGAAGGCAAGTCGATGAAGGTCGGCCTCGCCGATCCGCGCGTGCCGCTGTTGCGCGCCCGCTTCGACCTGCCCGCCCCGAGCGAGGCGCCCGAGGTCTACGACGAGACGCTCGCCCAGGCGGTGAAGAGCTTCCAGGCCGACAAGGGTCTGACGGCCGACGGCATCGCCGGCAACGCCACGGTCGCCTTCATCAACGGCGCCGGCAAATCGAACACGGCCGAGATCATCGCCAACATGGAGCGCTGGCGCTGGATGCCGCGCGACCTCGGCCAGTTCCACATCATCGCGAACATCCCGGAATACAGCGTCCGCGTCGTCGAGGACGGCAAGGTCATCCACACCACCCGCGCCGTGGTCGGCAAGGTCACCAACCAGACGCCGATCTTCTCCGACGCGATGGAATCGATTGTCGTCAATCCGAGCTGGAACGTGCCGGCCTCGATCACGATGAAGGAAATGCTGCCGGCCGTGCGCCGCGACCCGAGCTACATGACCCGCAAGGGCTACCAGGTGCTCGCCAATGTCGACGGCAAATACCGCCCCGTCGATCCGCAGATGGTCGACTGGAGCAACGTCAACGCGCGCCAGATCATGATCCGCCAGCCGCCGGGCGACGACAACGCGCTCGGCAACGTCAAGTTCCTGTTCCCGAACGAGCACTCGGTCTATCTGCACGACACGCCGTCGAAGAGCTTCTTCAAGCGCGACGTGCGCGCGCTCAGCCATGGCTGCGTCCGCGTCCAGGATCCGCTGGAGTTCGCCGACGTGCTGCTGGCGCATCAGGGCGGCTGGTCGCCGCAGCGGC
>JAFKJZ010000446.1:0-10258 GCA_017305815.1 Hyphomicrobiales bacterium | reverse complement strand
AAAAGTGGATCAACCTGCCGAATCGGATCCCGATCCACCTGACCTATTTCACCGCTTTCGTCGATGATGACGGCGTCGTCCAGACCCGCCCCGACATTTATGGCTACAACGCGCGGGTGGAAAAAGCGCTCGGCCTCTGAGCCCGAAACCGGCCTCGCGCCTCGCTCGGCGGGGCAAAGCTTGTATGAATCAATCGATTGAATGTGCGAAACCGCGCAGGAAATGCTCCTGCGCGGTTTTCTTTTTGCCCCTCAAATGCCACGATCGTGCTCGACTGTTGCGAAATGACAATGCCGTGATCGGCAGGTGACCCCATACTGCCGGGGTAAAAAAGGTCGATTACGGTAAATGCTGGTTAACTCTCTTCAAGCATTCTGCCCTGTACGGGGGCCCATTTCGGGCAAGGACGCAGAAGCACATTGATTAAGCAAACCGATCCGTTCGAGCGAGACCGCAGCCTGCTGCAGCGTTGCAGCACCGCTTTGCGCATGCTCCTCGCAACAACCGTCGTTGCCGGCTCAATGGTCGTCACGGCGTCACTGGACGAAGCTGGAGCTGCAGCGGGCGACCGCGCGCTGAAGCTCCACAACGCCCACACCAACGAAACCGCGACCATCGTCTTCAAGCGCAACGGCCGATACGATCCGGCCGGCCTGAAGCAGCTCAACGTGTTCCTGCGCGACTGGCGCAAGAACGAGCCGACCAAGATGGATCCGCAGCTTTTCGACCTGATCTGGGAAGTGTACCAGCAGTCCGGATCGCGCGTTCCGATCACCGTCGTCTGCGGCTATCGTTCGCCGGCCACCAACAACATGCTGCGCTCCCGTTCCCGCGGCGTCGCCAAGCAGAGCCAGCACATGCTCGGCAAGGCGATGGACTTCTTCATTCCGGACGTCCCGCTGCCCAAGCTGCGGGCCATCGGCCTCCGCATGCAGGTCGGCGGCGTCGGCTTCTATCCGACCTCGGGCTCGCCCTTCGTCCACATGGACACGGGCAGCGTCCGTCACTGGCCGAAGATGACGCGCGAACAGCTCGTTCGGGTCTTCCCGGACGGCAAGACGCTGCATATTCCGTCCGACGGCCGGCCGCTTCCCGGCTATGAGCAGGCGCTCGCCGCCTACAAGGCCCGCAAGGCGGGCGGCGGTTCCGTCATGATGGCCAGCGCCTCGTCCGGCAAGGGCAAGTCCTGGCTCAGCCGCCTGGTCGGCAACGATTCCGTCGACGAGGACGATATCCCGGCCGCCGCGGCGACGCCGGCTCCGAAGCCGGGCAAGGCCCCGGCCGTGGATGCCGACGCCGATGCCGTCCAGGTCGCCGCCGTCGCCAAGACGGCCGAGCCGGACGCCGAGGCGATCCCGTTCGAGACCGCCTCGGCGCCGCTGCCGCGTCCCGCACCCAACCGCGAGGCGGAGACCGTCGTCGCCGTCGCCGATACCGGCGCGGAAGACGCTTTCCCACCGGCACCGCGCCGCTCGCCGGTCGTGCGCCCGGTCATGGCTCTCGCCAGCGTCGCGCCGATCCCGCAGGCTTCGCCCATGCAGCCGACGCCGGCCTATGGCAGCGGCATCACCGATACGCTCGCGGCGCTCGAGGCGACCAGCGCGGCGAAGGCCGGCGGCCAGACCGCTGGGCAGCGCCCGGGCACGGCCGCCGACGCCATCGCCGACGCCGTCGGCAAGGGCAAGCCGGCCAGCGACGCGATGATGGCCTATGCCGCGCCGCTCGCGGTCGACGACAGCACCACGGTCCACATTGACGCCGCCACGGGCGCCATCGTCGCCGGCCGCGCGAATAAGCCGGTCGCCAGGGCGTCTTCCACCGGCGCGCCCAAGCTTGCCTCGCTCGGCAATGCCGACGGCCTGCAGAACGCCGCCACCACGGCCTCGGCCGACCCGCTGGCCCGGTTGATGCCGGTCGCCTACCAGGCGTCGACCATCGAGCTCGTGACCCGCGCCGGCTCGACCCGCCAGCGCAACTACGCCAACCTGCAGATGCCGACGCCATTCTCCAGCCCGGAACTGTTCGCGGCGCCCGAGCGCTCGATCCGCCTCGGATTCGGACGGATCGCGTATGAAGGCCTCCGGACCGACCGTTTCGCCGGCCCGCTGGTGCATCAGCTCCGCACGCAGGAATTCGCCTCGCTCGACCCGATCGGACGGACGGCCTTCCTGAAGCGCTGACCGCGCCGGAATTCAAGACATGCAAGAGCGCCGTGGCGGCAAGCCGCGGCGCTTTTTCTTTTTCCGTTGCAACGACTTGAGCAAGGCGCCCGAAGCGGGACGCGCCGAAGCAACCCGCCTGCGGACGCGGTCGTGACCGGACGGCTGGAGGGATACAGGGGCTCGATCGGGACGTTGGGAAAGTCGGTCGCCGGCGGCACCGGGGAGGCAGTCACGACCGCGTCAAAATGGCGGCGGACCCTGTCGATCCGCGCAGCGGGCTGATATAGCCTTGGGCGCCCCCAACCAAGGAAGCGAGCGCCATGACCGAAACCAACGACCGCTTCAAGAAGGCCCCCCGCCGGGCCAAGGCCCCGGTCAAGCGGGTCGCCCTGTCGGCGGAAGCCCGGCAGGCCTACGAGGACCTGGTGCGCACGCGCGACGAACGCGACCGCACCTATGGCCAGCACCTGCCGACCGACAACAAGGGCAAGTAGCCCTCCCGCGAGCCCGCCCACGGCGTCCGATCGGAGCGGCGCTCCGATCGACCCGTCAGGCAGCCCGGCCGCTCAGACCATGCCGAGGGCGTTCTTGTAGAGTTCGAGGATCGCCTATTCCTCTTCACGCTCGTTGGCGTCCTTCTTCCGCAGCGCCACGATCTTGCGCAGCGCCTTGGTGTCGTAGCCATTGGCCTTCGCTTCGCCGTAGACGTCCTTGATGTCGTCGGCGATCGCCTTCTTCTCTTCCTCGAGCCGCTCGATCCGCTCGACAATGGACCTGAGCTGGGCAGCGGCTATGCCCTGGACTTCATCTTCAGCCATGGTGGGGAACCTCAAAAGATTGGCGACAGGCGAGCGTGAGTGCCCGACTTAGCCGAAGGGGTCAAGTGCGCAGAGGATGTGCCGACGCGTCAATGATCGGGACGATTGGTCTCGAAGGCCGCCTTTTGCGCCGCCGTCGCCTCGCGCTGGTTCAGCTTCTGCCACTCCGCATAGGGCATGCCGTAGACGATCTCGCGCGAGGCTTCCTTGGAGAGCTCGACGCCTTTCGCCTCGGCCGCCTCGCGATACCAGTTGGCGAGGCAGTTTCGGCAGAAGCCCGCGACATTCATCAGGTCGATGTTCTGCACGTCGCTGCGCTCGCGCAGATGCGCGACAAGGCTGCGGAACGCCGCCGCCTCGAGTTCGGTCGTCGTCTGCGGGTCGAGAGCGGGGGCCGTTTGGGTCATGACAGCAAGCCTTCAAATGGGACGGACGACGGTCAGGTCGGTCGGGAATCGGCGAGCGAGCCGAAGAACTGCACCTTGTGCGGCGCCTCGCCGATTCTGAGATCGACGAGCACGTTCGCAAGCCGGTCCGTCCATTCGGCGACGCCGGCGGGATCGGCGATCAGGTCCTGGCGAATCTCGACCAGGGCATGGGCGAGGCCGCGCCGGGTCGCGTGGCGATAGAGCGTGTCGCCCTTCAGCGCGCCGTGATAGGGCTCATTGTCGCCGACGACGATGGCCGGATCGGCAGCGAGACCGGCAATCAGTGGCTGTGCCAGGCGCGGATCGGCGTCCCAGAGGATGCCGGCGTGCCAGGGCCGCGGCACGCCCTTCCAGAGCGGCGTGAAACTGTGGATCGACAGGATCATCGGGATCCGTCCGGTCGTCATGCCGGCGTCGATCGTCCGCGTCACGGCGTCATCATAGGGGCGGTAGAAGCGCTCGATGCGATGCTCGCGTTCGGCCGCGTCGATCCGGGCGTTGCGCGGGATCACGGCGCCGTCCGAAAGCCGCATGATCAGCGTCGGATCGTCGAGACCGCGATTGGGATCGATCAGCAACCGCGAGAAATGCGACAGCACCGCCGGAACGCCGAAACGAACGGCGAGCGCGCGGGTCAGCGCCTCGGCGCCGATGTCATAGGCGATGTGGCGCGTGAACTCGGACGGCGGCAGGCCGAGCGAACCATATTCGGACGGCACATGGTTGGAGGCGTGGTCGCAGAGCAGGATCAGCCCGGCGGCGGCATCGCCCGGAACGATCTCGAAGGCGGCCCCGGCCGCGCCGCCCATGGCCCGCGTCGGATTTAAAGCGTCATGCATGGTTAAATGATAGTGACCCGGCCGAGGAGCTGCCATAGGAATGTGCTCCCCTTCCCCATCGAGATCGCCTTGTCCTCCTCGCCCGCCGCCCAGACGCCCGCCTCCGTCGCCGCACTCGCCGTGCCTGCCCTGGTCCTGGGGGCGATGGCGATGGGCGTCTCGCCGATCTTCGTCCGCCTCGCGGATGTCGGTCCGTTCGCGAGCGCCTTCTGGCGCGTCGGCGGGGCGGTGCCGATCCTGTTCGCCTGGGCGGCGCTCGAAGCGCGCCGCTCCGGCACGCCGCTCGCCTCGATCTGGAAGATCGATGGCGCTATCCTGGCGGCCGGCGCGCTGTTCGTCGGCGACCTGCTGTTCTGGCACCTCGCCATCCTGAAGACGAGTGTCGCCAACGCCACCTTCCTCGCCACCATGGCGCCGGTCTGGGTGGTGCTGGGCTCCGGCTTCTTCATCGGCGAGAGGGTCGGTCGCAGCGTGCTGGCGGGGCTGGCGCTCTGCCTGCTCGGCGCCACCTTCCTGATCGGGCTCAGCTGGAAGATGCGGCCGGAGCATCTCGACGGCGACCTCTACGGGATCTGCACCTCGTTCTTCTTCGGCGGCTATTTCCTCGCCGTCCGCGCCGCGCGACGCCGTTCCTCGGCCGGCAAGATCACCTTCCTGTCGACACTGATCACCGCCGCCGCGCTCTGGGTCGTCGCCATGGTCGTCGAGCCGCGCATCCTGCCCTCGACGGTCGACAGCGCGGCGTCGCTCGCCGGGCTCGCCTTCATCAGCCACGCCGGCGGACAGGGCCTGCTCGCCTTCGCGCTCGGCCATCTGCCCGCCGCTTTTTCAGCGCTGGTAATCTTCCTGGAAGCGGTCGCCGCCGCCGTCGCGGGCTGGCTGTTTCTCGGCGAGGCGGTCTCGCTGCCCCAGATGCTGGGCGGCGCCCTGATCCTCGCCGGAATTTTCATCGCCCGGCCGCAACGCCGCGGTTGACGAAGGGGTTTCAGCCATCATGCCGCCGTGTTTAATTTGATGATCATAGAAATGCGATTCATCGGACTGAAAACGGCGGCCAGCCCGCATCGGACACGGGCCTTGCCAGCAGCAACTCACCTCGCCTCAAGGTTGACAGCCGGAAAGCCGCAGCGTCATAAAGCTGCCTCCTGCCTCAACCGGTTCGCGACCTCATCGATGCGATCATACGAGCTTCGACATTGGCCGCGCACGGCCCTCCTCGCTGGCATGGGCGCGCTCGCGGTCCTGTTCCTGCAGTCGGCGCCGGCCAAGGCGGACTTGCGCCTGTGCAACAAGACGCCCAGTCGTGTCGGCGTCGCCATCGGCTACAAGGACAAGAAGGTCTGGACCACCGAAGGCTGGTGGAACGTTCCGATCAATAGCTGCGAGACCCTCGTCAGCGGCACCCTCGTGTCACGCTACTATTACGTCTATGCGGTCGACTACGACCACGGTGGCGAGTGGAGCGGCAAATACGTGATGTGCACGAAAGACAAAATGTTTACCATTGAGGGCACCGAAGATTGCGTGCCTCGTGGTTTTAACCGTTCCGGTTTCTTCGAAGTCGACACCGGCGAACAAACCAGCTGGACGATCCAGCTCAACGAACCCGCACAGCAAGGAGCGCAGCACAAATGAGACGGTCGCGTAAGGTCAAGATTCTCGCGACCCTGGGTCCTGCCTCTTCCGACAAGAAGATGATCGAGGCCCTATTCCGGGCCGGCGCCGACGTGTTCCGCATCAACATGAGCCATACGAGCCATGACAAGCTGAACGACCTCGTGCGCATCATCCGCAGCGTCGAATCCGAAGTCGGCCGGCCGATCGGCATCCTCGCCGACCTCCAGGGCCCCAAGCTCCGCCTGGGTACGTTTGCCGACAAGGCGGTCGACATCACCGTCGGCCAGAACTTCACGCTCGACAGCGACCCGGCCCCCGGCACCACCGGGCGCGTGTTCCTGCCGCACCCCGAAATCCTCGAGGCGCTCGAGCCGGGCCATCGCCTGCTGATCGACGACGGCAAGGTTCGCCTGCGCGTCATCTCGACCAACGGCACCAGCGCCCTCACCACCGTCGAAGTCGGCACCAAGCTCTCCGACCGCAAGGGCGTCAGCGTCCCGGATTCGACGATCAAGACCGGCGCGCTGACCGAGAAGGACCGCGCCGATCTCGACGCCGCCCTGCAGGCCAATGTCGACTGGATCGCGCTGTCCTTCGTGCAGCGCCCGGACGACGTCGCCGAAGTGCGCAAGATCGCCGCCGGCCGCGCCGGCATCATGTCGAAGATCGAAAAGCCGCAGGCCGTGCAGCGCCTGGCCGAGATCATCGAGATCTCCGACGCGCTGATGGTCGCCCGCGGCGACCTCGGCGTCGAGATGCCGCTCGAGCAGGTTCCCGGCATCCAGAAGCAGATCACCCGCGCCTGCCGCCGTGCCGGCAAGCCGGTTGTCGTCGCCACCCAGATGCTGGAATCGATGATCACCGCGCCGGTGCCGACGCGCGCCGAAGTGTCGGACGTCGCCACCGCCGTCTACGAGGGCGCCGACGCGATCATGCTGTCGGCCGAATCCGCCGCCGGCGCCTTCCCGATCGACGCCGTCGCGACGATGGACCGGATCGCCACCCAGGTGGAGCTCGATTCGAACCACAAGAACATCATGCACGCGCAGCGCACCGAGCCGGAGGCGACCGGCGCCGACGCGATCTCGGCCGCCGCGCGCCAGATCGCCGAGACGCTGAACCTCGCCGCCATCTGCTGCTACACGGCGTCCGGCTCGACCGGGCTGCGCGCCGCGCGCGAGCGGCCGCAGACCCCGATCATCGCCCTGTCGCCGATCGTCTCGACGGCACGGCGCCTGTCGGTCGTCTGGGGCCTGCACTGCGTCGTCAGCGACGATGCCTACAACCTCGACGACATGGTGAACCGCGCCTGCTTCATCGCCCATCGCGAGGAGTTCGCAAAGCCCGGCGACCGGATCATCATCACCGCCGGCGTGCCGCTGCGCACGCCGGGCGCGACCAACATGCTGCGCATCGCCTATGTCGGCACCGGCGCGGAAGAAGGCCGCCGCTGAGGCCTTTCCCCGCTCTGCGGAGCGGGCGGCTGATCTCGAAGGGCGCGCCACGCGGCGCGCCCTTTTCCTTTTCCCGGAACGCGGCGCAGCCGCGCGCAAGAATACCCGCCGAAGACGGCCGCAGGCATCCGTGGTGTGGTCGAGAGAGAGACTAGATCTCGCGGCCGTCGATCTGCGGCTCGAGTGTCTTGATGGCGTCGCGGACCTGATCGTCCAGATAGGGATCGATGGCGATCGCCTTCTTCAGCGCCAGCAGCGCTTCCTTCTTGCGGTCGATGTCGTTCAGGATCATGCCGAGGCCAGCGAGCGCGCCGAAATGGCGCGGCTCCAGCGCCAGCACCTTCTCCAGGTCGGAGATGGCCTTGCCATACTCATCCTGCAGGAAGAACAGCGTGGCGCGACGGTTCCAGCCCTCGATGTAATCGGGCCGCATGGTCGTGACCGCATCGAGATAGTCGAAGGCGCGAGGGTAGTCCTTGGTGGCGATCGCCTCGGCCGCCCACTGCATCAGCAAGTCGATCGTATCGCTGCCGGAATCGCGCCAGCGGCGCTCCAGTTCGGCCTCGACGGCCGAGCCGCTCGCTTCATCGCCGGGCTTGGCCAGCGACGTGAACAACTGGTCGATGCTCTGACCTGCGAGGCCATCGCCCTTCGACGCGGAATCACCAACGCCCGGCGCCGCTGCAAGCGACGCCGACGAAAGCGCAAGGAAAACAAGCAACGAAACGACAAATGCCCGCATGGTGGCAATTTAAGCCTTCATGCGGGCATCGTCAAAATCGTATCCGGGTGGTGCGCGGAATGGCGCACCCGCCAATCAGCCCTGACGGGCCTTGAAGCGCGGATTGACCTTGTTGATGATGAAAACACGGCCCTTCCGGCGGACGAGCCGGTTGGCGCGGTGGCGCCCGAGCAGGGACTTGAGCGAGTTCTTGATCTTCATGGCGCGACGCTCGCGAAAGGGTTCTAGGAACGACACGAGCGCCAGAGGCGCCCGCTCGAAAATTCGGCCGGACCATAGGCAGCGCACCCCTACCTTGTCAACACGAACGCGCCAGAATCCCGAGAATACGGGCTGCGACCTAACGTTATGCGGCAAAGTTCGGAACGATCGCCGCACTGAAGGGTTTGTTACCCGGACGGGGTTCATCGGAGTGAGTGAAATGCCCAACAAAGACCAACGCGGCGGATCCGGCAATTTTGCCAACGATCCGAAACGAGCTTCCGAAATGGGCAAGAAGGGCGGCGAACAGGCGGGTCAGCGCCAGCAGAGCCAGGCGTCCGAGAAGGCGCCTCAACAGGGATCCCAGAACAAGGATCGCGATCCGCACAAGGGCGGCCAGCGCTGAACCGCGCTGCCCCCGCGGCACTGACCTGGACCCGCCCCTCCCCGGGCGGGTCTTTTTTTCATGCGCGCCCCGTTCCGGCGCCCGAGACCGAATCGGATGGCGGCCACTAGCCGGGCCGGCGCGACGACAGGACGTTGCGGATGGCGAAGCTCGAATGGATGCGGGCGACGCCCGGCAGGGCCGACAGGATCTCCTTGTGCACCCGCTCGAAATTGGCGGCGCTGTCGACCTCGACGCGCAGGAAATAATCGGAACCGCCGGTCATCAGGAAGCACTCCCGGATCTCGGGATATTTCCGCACCGCCCCCTCGAAGCGGTTCAGATACTCCTCGGTCTGCCTGTCGAGCGTGATCTGGACGATGACGGCGATCCCTTCCTCCGCCCCGGTGCTGACCAGCGCCGTATAGCCGCGGATGACGCCCGTCTGCTCCAGGATATTGACCCGGCGCAGGCAGGCGGAAGCCGACAGCCCGACCGCCTCGGCCAGCTTGGCGTTGCTCATCCGGGCATTGAGGCGCAGCAGGCGGATGATGTTGCGGTCGATGGCGTCCAGGCCCGACATGCAGATTATTCCAACCATTCGAAGAAACGATCGATTGTCATAACTCTATCGCATCATCATGCGCGTTTCGATCGGAAGTTCGCACGATGAAGCAATATGCTGATTTCCAGCGAGAGGGATCGGACGCGCCATGAACGAGACTGTCAGGCTGGAAACCAGGATTGGCGCCGACGAGGCCGCGGCAGGCGGCGTGCTGACAATCGACCTCGCGGCGCTTGCCGAAAACTACCGGATCCTCTGCCGCGCCGCCGCGCCGACGCGCGTCGCGGCCGTGGTCAAGGCGGACGCCTATGGCCTCGGCGCCGCCCGCGTCGTTCCGGTGCTCCACGAAGCCGGCTGCCGCGACTTCTTCGTCGCCCATCTCATCGAGGCGCGTCGGCTCGCCGCCATCCGCCCGCGCGATTCCCGGCTCTATGTGCTGAACGGCCTGCTACCGGGCGGCGAAACCGTCTGCGCCAATATCGGCGCCATTCCCGTACTGAACTCGCTCGACCAGGTGCAACGTTGGTCGGCTCTCGCCATCGCTCGCGACGTGACGCTCGAAGCCGTGCTGCAGGTCGATACCGGCATGGCCCGTCTCGGCCTTTCGCTCGCCGAATTGCAGGCGCTCGCCGCCGACCCGGCCGCGCTTTCCGGCATCCGATTGACGATGATCATGAGCCACCTCGCCTGCGCCGACCAGCCGGGACACGAGGCGAGCCCGACGCAACTGTCCGTCATGCAGGCGGCAAGCGCCTTCTTTCCCGGCCTGCCCGTTTCCTTCGCCAATTCCGCCGGCGTGTTTCTCGGCCCCGATTATCGCGGCGCCCTCGCCCGGCCGGGCATCGCGCTCTATGGTGGCGCCCCGACGGGGGCCGGCAATCCGATGCGGCCGGTCGTCCGCCTCGACGTCCGCGTCATCCAGACCTGCACCGTCCCTGCCGGCACGGCGGTCGGCTATGGCGGCACCCATGTAACGACGGGCGAGACGCGCATCGCCACGCTGGCGGCCGGCTATGCCGACGGCCTGCCGCGCTCGCTCAGCAATCG
>JAFKJZ010000445.1 GCA_017305815.1 Hyphomicrobiales bacterium | reverse complement strand
CGGCGCGCGCGTCCGTCGATCCGGGCGGCAAGGCGCTTCGGCATGCGGCCGTCGGCTTCGCGCCAGGGCGTCTGAGACAGCAGCAAGGCGACGCCGAGCAGCACCTTCTGCGGCAGCGGCCCGGCGAGCAGGTCGCCGGTCCGTCGATAGCTCTCATGGCGTGCGGCGGCCGCGCCTTCGGTGAGCGCCGCGATATCGGCCGTACCGGCCAGTTCCTCGATCCGCCGGGCCAGGGTTTCGGAGATGAAGATGTCCCAGTTGCGGGCTTCGCCGAGGCCGTCGGAGAGGGCGCGCGCATCGCGGCGCGCCGTCTCGAACGGAGCTTCCGCCGCGAAGCCGGCGCAGAGCTCCAGCCCGGCGCCGAGCCGCTGCAGCGCCATTCGGAGCGCGTGCACCGTGTCCGGTCGCGGCCGGTCGAGCGCCGCGCGCACCGCCGTCACCAGCTCCGCCTGGCCCGTCGTCAGGATCGCGGCGATGGCCGCGTCGGCAGTCATGCCGGCGGCGAGCAGGGCGTTACCCTCGGGGGATTTGCGTTTCGGCATGGCGGGCGTCCGGCGGAACGGGATTTCCGGGTCTCTCTAGACCGTTCCGGCGCGGGCCGGAAGGGACCTCAGCTGCCGATTGCTGCGCGGGCGATGGCGGTGACGCCATCCGCGACGAACTGCACGGCCAGCGCCGAGAGCAGCACGCCGAGAAGGCGGGTCAGCACGATCCGCCCCGTATTGCCCAGCATGCGATCGAGCGGGCCGGCGAGCAGAAAGACGAGCAGACAGCATCCGATCAGCATGGCGATGATCACCAGCAGCCCGAGCAGCCCGATGGTGCTCGGCGCCGAGGCGGAGATCAGGATCGTCGCCGAAATCGCGCCCGGCCCGGCCATAAGCGGAATGGCGAGCGGGAACACGGCGAGATGGTGCACGTCGGTGGGGTCGTGCTGCTGCTCCTCCTCAATGGCGCGGGTCGCGTTGGCGAGCTTGCGCTGGTCGCGCCGCTCGAACACCATTTCGAAGCCGATCCAGAACAGCAGCAGACCGCCTGCGATGCGGAAGGCCGCGAGCGAGATGCCGAGGAAATTGAGCAGGCCTTCGCCGACGAGCGCGAAGGCGTAGAGAATGGCGATGGCGGTGAGGGTGGCGCGGACGGCCGTCTGCCGGCGCTGGCCGGATGTCATGCCGCGCGTCAGCCCGACGAATATCGGCGCGAGGCCGATCGGGTCGATCGTGACGAACAGGGTGACAAGCGCGTTGAGAAGGTAGTCGAGCACGTTTCTACGCCCCGCCAAGCTGATCTGGTCATAGCAGCGTATGCCGGTGGCTGTCATCCGGCCCGCCGCTCGTTCCCTCGGGGCAGTCGCCGGCCGCGTGCGACAGATGCGGCGTCGGCGGCCTTGGGTTGTTGACGCCGGCTCGCCACGACGCCAGCTTGTCGCCGACTTTGGACTTCCGGGGGAATCAAACCTTGAATTCGTCGCATTCGGGCCGCCGCCTGCGCCATGCGGTGGCGACCGCCGTCCTGCTCGCCATCGTCGCTGCGTCCGGCGCTTCTGCCTCGGCCGCGGATCTTGGCGTGTCGCAGGAGACGGCGCCGGCGCGCCAGAGCGATTGGTCGGTGATCGTCAGCCCCTATCTCTGGGCCGCGTCGTTGCAGGGCGAGGGCGCGCTGCGCGGTATTCCGGTCAATGTCGACGTGCCCTTCAGCGAGACCTTCAAGAATCTCGACATCGGCCTGATGGGCGTCGTCGAGGTAACGAACGGCGCGTTCGGCGTCTTCGTCAACGGCGAGTATGTCGACGTCACCAGCGAGAAGACGTTCCGTCCCAAGCTTCCCGTCATCGGCCAGACCGAAGTGAATGTGGGGGCGGGCACGACGACCACCATCGTCTCCGCCGGCGCCTATTACCGGGCCTTCGAAGCGCCGCTCGGCGGCGACAACGCATTCGGCGGGGCACGCGTCCTTGCCATCTCGCCGCTCGCCGGCCTGCGCTGGACCCGGCTCGAAGGCAACCTCAGCGTGGAGGTGCCGGACGTGGCCTCTCGCGAAGTTTCCGACAGCGTGCAGTGGGTCGATCCGTTCGTCGGTGCGCGCGTCGACATCGACCTGACCCCGCGCTGGAACCTGGCGATCGAAGGCGATGTCGGCGGCTTCGACATCGGCTCGCGCATCAGCCTCAATGGGCAGGCCTATCTCGGCTATCGCACCCAGATCCTGGGCCACGAGACGATGTGGCGGATCGGCTATCGCGCGCTCTATCAGGACTACACCAAGGGCGGATTCGACTGGGACGTCACCCAGCACGGCCCAGTCATCGGCGCGTCGGTTCGCTTCTAGCCCGGCGCTGCCGCAGCGCACTCTGGCGGGGCCGGCGGGTCGCCTTTTGCCGGCGTCGCGCATTGCCGATCCCGACCACGCCGAAATGCAGGGAAATCCGGCATTTCGGCGCGATTCCTTGAGTCTGCCACATGCGGCCTCTATGATGTCGGCAATCGAAACTGATTCCGGAAAATAACTTGTCCGATACCCACGAGCCGCCAAGCCCCGACGAGCCGGGTGATGGCCGCCCTTCCGACTTCGAAACGATCTCGATCACCGATGAGATGAAGCGGAGCTATCTCGATTACGCGATGAGCGTGATCGTGAGCCGCGCGCTTCCGGATGCGCGTGACGGCCTTAAGCCGGTGCACCGCCGCATCCTCTATTCGATGAACGAGAACGGCTACGACTGGAACAAGTCGTATCGCAAGTCGGCCCGTATCGTCGGTGACGTGATCGGTAAGTACCACCCGCATGGCGATCAGTCTGTGTACATGGCGCTGGTGCGCATGGCGCAGGACTTCTCGATGCGCGTCATGCTGGCCGACGGCCAGGGCAACTTCGGCTCGGTCGACGGCGATAGCCCGGCCGCCATGCGTTACACCGAGGTTCGCCTCGCCAAGCCGGCGCATTCGCTGCTGGAGGACATCGACAAGGATACGGTCGATTTCCAGGACAACTACGACAATTCGGAGCGCGAGCCGGTCGTCCTGCCGGCGCGCTTCCCGAACTTGCTCGTCAATGGCGCCGGCGGCATCGCCGTCGGCATGGCGACCAACATCCCGTCGCACAATCTCAGCGAAGTCATCGACGGCTGCGTCGCCTATCTCGAAAACCCCGGCATCAGCATCGATGAGCTGATGGAGATCATTCCGGGTCCGGATTTCCCGACCGCCGGCCTGATCATCGGCCGAGCCGGCATCCGTGCCGCCTATCACGAAGGCCGCGGCTCCGTGCTGATGCGCGGCCGCGTGACGGTCGAGACGATCCGCAAGGAACGCGAGGCTCTCATCATCCATGAGATCCCGTACCAGGTGAACAAGGCTACGATGATCGAGAAGATCGCCGAACTCGTCCGCGACAAGCGGATCGAGGGCATCTCCGACATCCGCGACGAGTCTGATCGCCAGGGCATGCGCGTCGTCATCGAGCTGAAGCGCGATGCCGTCGCCGACGTCGTGCTAAACCAAGTCTACCGCTATTCGCCGCTCCAGACGTCCTTCGGCGTCAACATGGTGGCGCTTACGGGCGGCAAGCCGCAGCTGATGAATCTGAAGGACCTGATCCAGGCCTTCGTCGTCTTCCGCGAGGAAGTGGTCGCGCGGCGCACGCGCTTCCTGCTCGCCAAGGCGCGTGACCGCGCGCATATATTGGTCGGCCTCGGCATCGCTGTCGCCAATATCGACGAGGTCATCCACCTGATCCGCACCGCGCCCGATCCGTCGACGGCGCGCGAGCGGCTGATGGAGCGGCACTGGCCGGCGGCCGACATCGCGCCGCTGGTCGCGCTGATCGACGATCCGCGCCACAAGCTCGCCGACGACAGCACCTACCAGCTGTCGGAAGCGCAGGCCCGCGCCATCCTCGACCTGCGCCTGCAGCGCCTGACAGCCCTCGGTCGCGACGAAATCGCCGACGAGCTGAACAAGTTGGGCGCCGAGATCGCCGACTACCTCGACATCCTGCGCTCGCGCGCCCGCATCGTCGCGATCGTCCGCGAGGAACTGATCGCCGTTCGCGACGAGTTCGGCACCCCGCGCAAGACCGAGATCCTCGACGGCGGCGTCGACTTCGAAGATGAAGACCTGATCCAGCGCGAGGACATGGTCGTCACCGTCAGCCACGAGGGCTACATCAAGCGCGTGCCGCTGGTGACCTACCGGGCCCAGCATCGCGGCGGCAAGGGTCGCGCCGGCATGGCGACGAAGGACGAGGATTTCGTTACCCGCCTGTTCGTCACCAATACGCACACACCGGTCGTGTTCTTCTCCTCGCGCGGCATCGCCTACAAGATGAAGGTCTGGCGCCTGCCGCTCGCGGCGCCCCAGGCTCGCGGCAAGTTCCTGAACAACCTGCTGCCGTTGCAGGACGGCGAGCGCATCACCTCGATCCTGCTGCTGCCGGAGGACGAGGACAGCTGGTCGACGCTCGACGTGATGTTCGCGACGACGCGCGGCACGGTCCGCCGCAACAAGCTGTCCGACTTCGTCCAGGTGAACCGCAATGGCAAGATTGCCATGAAGTTCGACGAAGAGGGCGACGCGATCGTCGACGTCCAGCTCTGCTCCGAGCATGACGACGTCTTGCTGACGACAGCCAAGGGCCAGTGCATCCGCTTCGCCGTCACCGATGTCCGCGTCTTCAAGGGGCGTGACTCGACCGGCGTGCGCGGCATCTCGCTGGCCGAAGGCGACCGCATCATCTCGATGGCGATCCTGCATCACTTCGACGCCAATGGCGACGAGCGCGCGGCCTATCTGAAGATGAGCCGCGCCGTGCGCGGCGAGGTCGAGGACGCGACGGTCATCGAGCACGATGCCGACGAGACGCCGGGCAGCGCCACGCTGCCGCAGGCGCGCTACGCCGAGATGAGCGCCGCCGAGCAGTTCGTCCTCACCATCTCCGAGAACGGTTACGGCAAGCGGACCTCGTCCTTCGAGTACCGCATCACCGGTCGCGGCGGTAAGGGCATCGTCGCCATGGCCGTCAACGAGCGGAACGGCGATCTGATCGCCTCGTTCCCGGTCGAGGATGCGGACCAGATCATGCTGGTCACCGATGGCGGCCAGATGATCCGCATGCCGGTCGGCGGCGACAAGCCGATCCGCATCGTCGGCCGCGGTTCGCAGGGTGTCATCGTCTTCAACACCAATGACACGGAGAAGGTCGTTTCGGTCGACCGCCTCACCGATGTCGAGGAAGACGGTCCGGAAGCGGAATCCGCGCCGCAGGCGCCGACGGAAGGCTAGCCGGTTCTCCAAATGAGTGACGCCGGCCTCAGGGGGTCAGGCCGGCGTCATTTCGGGGGAGGCTAGGTTTTGGAGGTCGTCAGGGTGTGAGGGGAAACCCTCAGTTCGCGCCCGGGAGGGGAACGCGAGTGATAACGGAGTAGCCCTCCTGCCGCTCGACGACGGCGATCATCGGGGCTCCGGCATTGTCCATGGCCGAGACGGAAAGGCGATCGCCCTTCTTGGCTGCGGGAACGTCCCGGTCGGAATAGGCGGCTGCGCTGGCGAAACCAACCGCAATGGTGGCTGCGGCGCAAGTTGCGAGAATGGCGGTGTGGAACCACGATGTCATGGCTTGCCCTCCGTGTGCTGTTGCGCCGATATGTGGACGCAACCTGCTCTTCTGCCTATGAACCGCATCACAACTGGCTGTTCATTGACTATTCATCTGGGGAAGCAATGCGGGTTTGTGAAGTTGGTTCCTTGATGAAGTCTTTCTTTCCTTCGTAAACCTTGCGTGAGAATCCGGTGTCATTCCGGGAGCGGGACGTGAACATGGCGCGTGTTGGACTGTATCCGGGCTCCTTCGATCCGCCGACCAACGGCCATCTCGACATGCTGCGCGCGGCGCTGGTGGTGGTCGATCGGCTGGTGGTGGCTATCGGCGTCCATCCCGGCAAGACGCCGCTCTTTTCTTTCGATGAGCGCGTGGCGCTGATCCGCGAGCTGGCGGACCAGATCGAGGGCGGGGCGGGGCGAATCGAGGTGATGTCCTTCGATGGGCTGACCATTGATGCGGCGCGCGATTGCGGCGCTTCGGTGATGATCCGCGGGCTTCGCGACGGCACCGATCTCGATTATGAGATGCAGCTCGCGGGCATGAATGACGGCATGGCAGCCGATATCCAGACTGTTTTCCTGCCGGCAACGTCCGCGACGCGTCATATAACGGCGACGCTGGTGCGCCAGATTGCGAAGATGGGCGGCGACGTTTCTGCCTTCGTTCCGGCGGCCGTTGCCCGAAAGCTGACACAAAAATTCAGTTCCTGACGTCGCCGCAAAGGGCGGTACCGTCCACCGACCGGAGGTCTCTGTGACCCGTTTCCTTGGCCTGTTCGCGGCGATCGCCGCTGCGTTTCTCTTCATTGCCGCGCCCGCCCAGGCCGCGAGCGAGAAGCTCGACCCCGAGAACACGATCTATCTCGACCTGAAGGATGGTCGCGTCGTGATCAAGCTGCGCCCGGACCTGGCGCCGAACCATGTCGCGCAGATCAAGAAGCTGACGCGCGAGGGCTTCTACAACGGCATCGTCTTCCACCGCGTGATCGACGGCTTCATGGCGCAGACCGGCGACCCGACCGGCACCGGCATGGGCGGCTCGAAGGAGCCCGACCTCAAGGCCGAGTTCTCGAAGGCGCATTTCGCCCGCGGCACGCTCGGCATGGCGCGCGCGCAGAACCCGGATTCGGCCAACTCGCAGTTCTTCATCATGTTCGCCGATGGTGGCTTCCTCGACGGCCAGTACACCGTCTGGGGTGAAGTCGTCGACGGCATGCAGTATGTGGACAACATCGCGAAGGGTGAGCCGCCGGCAAACCCCGACAAGATCGTCAAGATGCAGATCGCCGCCGACGCCAAGTAAGTCGGCACGTTCGCTGCGCCGTCTTCCGGCGCGGCCCTACAGAAGGAGATAACCGTGGCCGAAATCAAGGACCCGGAGAACACCCTCATCCTCGAGACCACCCAGGGCACGGCGATCATCGCTCTGCGTCCGGACCTCGCTCCCAACCACGTCGCGCGCATCAAGGAACTGGCCCGCGAGGGCTTTTATGACGGCATCGTCTTCCATCGCGTGATCGACGGCTTCATGGCGCAGACCGGCGATCCGACCGGCACCGGCATGGGCGGCTCCGGCAAGAAGCTGAAGGCCGAGTTCTCGCGTGAGCCGCATGTCCGAGGCACCGCCTCGATGGCCCGCGCCCAGAACCCGGATTCGGGCGATAGCCAGTTCTTCCTCTGCTTCGGCGATGCGCGCTTCCTCGACGGCCAGTACACCGTCTGGGGCCAGGTGATCGAGGGCATGGAGAACATCGACAAGATCAAGCGCGGCGAGCCCGTCCAGAACCCGGACAAGATCGTCTCGATGAAGGTTGCCGCCGACGCGGCGTAAGCCGTCGCGGTTCGCGGCTGGTCTTTCCGGCCGCCCAGGTTGAAATGCAGCGCGTCCCGGCCATCGCCGGGGCGCGCTTTCTTGTAGTCGGGGGCCATGCCGCGTGCCTTCCTGACCTTATTGCGGCGCAACCGTCTGGCCGACCATCCCTCGCGCCAAGCTGAATTTCACAGGAACGGATCATGCTCGGCGTCTCGGTGGCGGGCTTTCCTCGTGCGCGGATCGAGCCGCCCACGCTCATCGGCATCAGCGCGGTGTTGATGTGGAGCGCCACGATCGGCCTCTATCGCAACATCTCGGAGACCTTCGGCGCCGTCGGCGGCTCCGC
This sequence comes from Hyphomicrobiales bacterium, assembly GCA_017305815.1. Classification (GTDB taxonomy): domain Bacteria; phylum Pseudomonadota; class Alphaproteobacteria; order Rhizobiales; family Kaistiaceae; genus Kaistia; species Kaistia nematophila. The sequence goes on along the minus strand of JAFKJZ010000445.1, from coordinate 2,504 downwards.
CCTGATCTTCACCTTCAGCGGCATCGTCGCGACGCTCTATGCCGGCCGCGCCGCCTTTCGGGGCCACTCGCGTCTCTACCTGCTCTTTGGCGGCGCGATGTTCGTCACCTACGAGATCGCGCTGGCGCTTGCCGTCGGCCTCGCCCAGGACCGGACCCAGACGGTCGAAGTGGGCATGATCAACTATCTCTGGCCGTGCTTCACCATCGCGCTCGCCGTCATGGTCGGGCAGGCGAGGGCGGATCTTCTGCTGGTGCCGGGGGTGATGCTCTCGCTCGCCGGCGTGCTGCTGGCGTCGTCCGGCTCCGGCTTTTCGCTGCATTCGATGCTCGACAACGTCGCCGGCAACCCGCTGCCCTATTTCCTGGCGCTCGTCGCCGCGATCACCTGGCCGCTCTACACGATCTTCACCCGGCGCCTGTCGGGCGGAAAGAGCGCCGTGCCGCCTTTCCTGCTGATGACGGCGGCGCTGCTGTGGATCTACTATTTCACCAGCGACCAACCGCCGCTGCATTTCGACCTGCGCGGCCTCACCATGACACTCCTGTTCGGCGTGCTGACGACGCTCGCCTATTCCGCCTGGACCCATGGCGTCTCCCACGGCAACCTCACCCTTATGGCGACGGCCTCCTACTTCACGCCGCTGCTGTCGGTGATGCTGTCCAGCATCCTGCTCGACATGATGCCGGGCATGAATTTCTGGGGCGGCGCGCTGCTCGTCACCGGCGGCTCGCTCGTCTGCTGGTTCGCCTCGCGGCAATAAGCCTTGCCGGCGAAGGTTGAGATCGGGGCCTTCGCCCGTTAGGAAGGGCGCGCATACGCAGCGGAACGAGAGAATGCGCGTCGACCTATTCGATTTTGAGCTCCCCGAGGAGAATATCGCCCTGCGGCCGGCCCGGCCGCGCGACGCCGCCCGGCTGCTCGTCGTCCGACAGGGAGAGCCCCTTGAGGACCGCATCGTGCGCGAGCTGCCGGACATGCTCCGCCCGGGCGATGCGCTCGTGTTCAACGACACCAAGGTGATCCCGGCCCAGCTCTTTGGCGAGCGGGTGCGTGACGGCGTCGCGGCGCGGATCGGCGTGACGCTGCACATGCGCGAGGCGGCGGACCGCTGGCGTGCTTTCGTGCGTCCGGCCAAGAAGCTGCAGCTCGGCGACCGTATCCAGTTCGGCGAGAGCGCCGATCGCGCCTGCCTGCTTGCGGGCCTCGCCGCGACCGTCGCCGAAAAGGGCGATGCGGGCGAAGTCGTGCTCGCCTTCGACCTCAGCGGTCCGGCGCTCGATGAGGCGATCGCTTCCGTCGGCCATATCCCGCTGCCGCCCTACATCGCCTCGAAGCGCCACGAGGACGACGAGGACCGGCAGGACTACCAGACGATCTATGCCCGCGAGGAGGGCGCCGTCGCCGCGCCGACCGCCGGCCTGCATTTCACGCCGGACCTGTTCGCGCGCCTCGACGCGCTCGGCGTCGAGCGGCATTTCGTGACGCTGCATGTCGGCGCCGGCACCTTCCTGCCGGTCAAGGCCGACGATACTGAAGAGCACAAGATGCACGCCGAGATCGGCGAGGTCTCGGCCGCGACGGCGGATGCGCTCAATGCGGTGCGGGCGCGCGGCAACCGCGTCATCGCCGTCGGTACGACGTCCCTGCGACTGCTCGAGAGCGCCGCCGGCGAAGACAAGATCATCCGGCCGTTCCATGGCCCGACCAGTATCTTCATTACGCCGGGCTACCGCTTCCGCGCGATCGATCTCTTGATGACCAATTTCCACCTGCCGCGCTCGACCCTGTTCATGCTCGTCTCGGCCTTTGCCGGGCTGGAGACGATGCGGGCGGCCTATGAGCATGCGATCGCCACCGGTTACCGATTCTATTCCTACGGCGATGCGTCGCTGCTTTTCCCGAACGAGACACCATGACCGAGCAATTCACCTTCAAGCTGCTCGCCAAGGACGGCATGGCGCGACGCGGCGAGATCTCCATGCCGCGCGGGACCATCCGCACACCAGCCTTCATGCCGGTCGGCACGGCCGGCACCGTCAAGGCGATGTATCCGGGCCAGGTGCGCGACCTCGGGGCCGACGTGATCCTCGGCAACACCTATCACCTGATGCTGCGCCCCGGCGCGGAACGGGTGGCGAAGCTCGGCGGCCTGCACACCTTCGCGCAGTGGCCGCACCCGATCCTGACCGATTCCGGCGGTTTCCAGGTGATGTCGCTCTCCAATCTGCGCAAGCTGAACGAGAAGGGCGTCACCTTCCAGAGCCATGTCGACGGCCGCCGCTATGACCTGACGCCCGAACGCTCGGTCGAGATCCAGGGCCTGCTCGGTAGCGACATCCAGATGCAGCTCGACGAATGCGTCGGCCTGCCGACGACCGAGAAGGAAATCGAGCGCGCGATGAACCTGTCGCTGCGCTGGGCCGAGCGCTCCAAGGCCGCCTTCGGCGACCAGCCGGGCAAGGCGATCTTCGGCATCGTCCAGGGCGGCGACAATCCGCGTC
>JAFKJZ010000326.1 GCA_017305815.1 Hyphomicrobiales bacterium | reverse complement strand
GCCCAGGCGATCCTCGCGGGCGGCAATGGCTGCCAGCTCGCCTTTATCGACGTCGACGGGCTGAAGAAGGTCAACGACAAGTTCGGCCACACGGTCGGCGACAGCCTGATCGCCGATTGCGCCAGCGTGCTGCGCGACAGCGTGCGCCAGTCCGATATCGTCGGCCGGATGGGAGGCGACGAATTCTGCGTGCTCGTGCAGGCGCCGCTGGCGCCGGCCGAGGCGCTGCGCAACAGCCTGCGTACCCGGCTCGACTACTTCAATCGCCTGTCGCCCGCCCAGTGCACGCTGTCGATCAGTGTCGGCATCGTCCAGGCGAAGCCGGGCGGCAACGAGTCGCTCGACGACCTGCTCAGTCAGGCCGATGCGCTGATGTCGATGGAGAAGCACTCCAAGTCGATGTCGAAGTCGCGCCACTAGGGCGTCTCCGGGGCGTCCGGTAGGCCCGATGCGGTCCCTCGCGATCGCTTGACGACGTGTGAGCGCCCATCCCGGTTCCCTGTTCCGATCGACGCTTTCCGGATGCCTCGGGCACGCCCGCGCCCGTGGCAAAGCCGCGCTTGCCGCGCCTTTCGCCGCTGCCGCGGAAATCGCGAGATCGTTCAAATTGCGATGATCCGTTTTTGAGTTTGCGAACGGGTGAGGCCGCTTTATCGGGTCAGGGACGACCTGCAAGGCAAGAACTCGATGTCGCTAGGAAAGAAGACGAAGCTGCCGAAGAAGCCGACGCCGCCGGTGGCTGCTTTCACGGATACAAGACGGCCCGGCGTGGCCGCCGCCGAGCCGAACCACCGGCCGGTGCGCCTCCTCGAACTGACCGTCGAGGAGCGCGACGAGCTGGAGCCTCAGCAGGCGCTGGTGATCGATGCCGTCGGGCGCGAATGCTTTCGCGGCCTCACCATCGCGGAATCGCTAGAGTTCCTGACGCTCCGCCGTCTCGGGCTCGACAATGACGACCTGAACTTCCTGAAGCTGATCCAGCTCGGCGATCTGCACGAGGCGGCGCAGAAGCGCTTCCACGCCTCCTAGGGCTTTCGAGCGAAGCCGATACCGGATCGCGTGACGAAAGCGCGAGAAGACAGGGAGGTAGATCACGCCAGTGTTTCCGCGAAACGCTGAAATGATCTAGCGGCGGGCTTCAGCCCATTCCGACGACGAGGCCGGAAGCCGTCTTCAGGGCGGCTTCCGCCAGCGCGATCATCGAGGCCGCCGGCTGCCTCGCCTCGAGGTTTCGCAGCGAGCGGATGCGCGCCAGCGCCGCGTCGAGGGTCGGAAACTGTTCCGGCCGCGCGAGATGCAGATAAAGCGCGATCACGGTGGCGGAGCGGCTGCGGCCGCCGCGACAATGGACCAGGACATTGCCCGCCCGGTGCATGGGATAATGCGCCTTGCCGGGGCTTGCCTGGCCGAGGATGCCATCGAGCGCCAGCACGGCCGCGAGCAGATGGTTGGGCGTGTTGCCCGGCCCGTCGATCAGCCCGATATGGGTGCGCCGCACGAAGCTGCCGTCGCCGAGCGCCAATGGCCCCATCTCGACATTGACGGCGAGGTTCATCGTCGAGGTGATGCCTTCCGCCAGCAGCAGCGCCGGATCGTCGGCGGCGACGCGATTGCCGAGATAGAGCGTCGCCTGCGCCGGTCCGAACGGCCCGGCGACCGGCAGCAGGACGGGAAGCGCATCC
>JAFKJZ010000325.1 GCA_017305815.1 Hyphomicrobiales bacterium | reverse complement strand
CGGGGGGCGGCAACGGCGTGCCGCGCGTCTTCTCGCGCCAGAGCGTCAGGATGCCGGAGCCGATGATCAGCACGATGCCGACCAGCATCGGCAGCTCCAGGTGGATGTTGAAGACGAAATAGTCGATCGCCACCGCCCAGAGCATCTGGCTGTACTGCGTCGGGCCAATCAGCGCGGCCGGCGCCTTGAACGAGGCATACATCAGGAGCGCGTTGCCGAGCGCGCAGAGCACGCCATAGCCGGCGAGCATCGCCCATTGCGGCGCGGTCGGCGTGGTGAAGCTCGGCAGCATGGCGACGCCGCAGATGGCGAGCGCGCCGAGCACGCCGGCGCCATAGAGAGAGATGTTCTTTTCCGAGGGGCCGGCGGCGCGGAACAGGATGATCGAGATCGCGCCGCCGAGGCCGCCGATGACGGCGCCGAGATGGCCGATCGACAGCTCGCGGAAGCCGGGGCGCAGCACGATCAGGACGCCGATGAAGCCGATGACGACGGCGCTCCAGCGCTTCAGCCCGACCTGCTCCTTCAGGAACACCACCGACATGATGGTGACGAAGGCCGGCAGCAGGAAAATGAGCGCGAAGGCCTCCGCCATCGAGAGATGCGAGAAGGCGGTGACGCTGCCGATGACGGCGAGGCCGTTCGAGACGAAGCGGATCAGCCAGAGCGGCCGGCTGGTGGTGCGGAAGATGTCGATCCAGCGATCCTCCGCCTTCTTCAGGAAGGGAATGGCCAGCAGGCCGAAGATGGCGCCGAAGAAACCGACCTCATAGGGCGGGATATGGCCGCCGAGCAGCTTGACGCTGGCATCGCTGAACGAGAAGGCCGCGAAAGCGGCGAAGCCGAGAAGAAGGCCCTTGAGGACCGGATCAGACTGCACGGGAGAGGCCTTTGCAGGAATTTCTTGGGGTGACGATTTCTTGGGGTGACGATGCGGCGGTCCGATTTCGCCGGTCGCCCCTCCCCGCGCCCCTCCCAGGTTTTCGCGGGCAGAAAACCCCCAGCTCGCCTGAGGTCCGGGCCATCTGGCCATGCCGGATCCGGATGTAGCAGAAGCGTGCGAAGCCTGCATGACGAAGTGTTGGGCAGATCGTGCCGCGCGACCGGTTTTTCCACGCCCTAGCGCAGCTCCGCCTCCGGATAGACATGGCTCGCCTGGCAGCGCCGGTCGCCGACGCAAAGGAAGACGATCGTGCCGTCCGGCCAGCAGATGTCCGGCGCGAAACGGGCGGCCGGCACGGCGATGGTGAGCAGGCGAAAAGCGATCACGCCGGAACCGTCCGCCGGCAGCGCCGCATAGAAGCCCAGGCCGTCGCGGCCGGTCCGCTGGATCGAGCCGGCGAAGAGCGCGCCGCGGCTGATCTCGCCGCCGACGAGGTCGATGCCCGCCTTGCAGATGCGAAAGCCGGGTGGCGCCTCGAACGAGCCGTAGTAGCTGCCGCCGCGCTGGCGCAGCACGCGCGCCGTGCCGCGATAGAGGCCGGTGGCGAACTGGGGCTTCAGGTAGCGCGTCGCGGCCCTGGCGGGATCGGGATCGTCGCCGCAATCATATCCGAGCGCCCGGCAGGCGGCCTCGGCCCGGCCGGGATCGAGCTCGCGCCAGCCCTCGACGCGGATCGTGGCGTCGCCGAGACGGAAATCCTCCAGATAGGCGCGCGCCGCCTCCCCGGCGGAAGCGCCGTGCG
>JAFKJZ010000444.1 GCA_017305815.1 Hyphomicrobiales bacterium | reverse complement strand
CCGCGGACCGAGCCGAGCCGGGCGGCATACAGGACGCCGGCGAGCGCGGCGATGAATCCCGACATCAGGAACAGCGAGAATTTCACCCGCGCCACGGCGACGCCCGAATAGCGGGCGACATCGACGCCGTTGCCGATCACGTAGATCTTCCGGCCGAAGGTCGAGAGATGCAGGATCGCGACGGCGACGAGCAGCACCGCGACGAAGACGATCAGGGCGAACGGCAGCGGACCGAGGAAGGCTTTCTGGCCGAGGTCGGTGAACCATTGCGGGAAGCCGCCGATCGCGCGGTCCTCGAGCAACACGCGGGCGAGGCCGCGGAAGCCGATCAGCCCGGCCAGCGTCACGACCAGCGACGGCAGGCCGACATAGGCGACGAAGAAGCCGTTGATGCAGCCGGCCGCCAGCCCACCCAGCAGGGCTGCCGTGATCGCGAGAGGCATGCCGACGCCCTGCGACGTCAGATAGGCCAGCAGGCAGGCGGCAAAGCCCATCACCGAGGCGACCGAGAGGTCGATCTCGCCGTTGATGATCAGCAGCGCCATGATCAGCGCGACGACGATCTTCTCTATGGAGAGTTGAAACAGGTTAATGATGTTTGACCCCGAAATATAATGCGGGGACATGAACATGTTTGCGACAATAGTCGTTGCGAGCAATAGGAGAAGGAAAATCTCCCAGCCGCGAAAGGCCTTTGATAGCTGCATTTTCCCTCCGAGCCGCAACGAATAAGCAGATAAATCTGCCCCTCCGCATCGAAGCTGCCCCATATTGGATGGCTAGTCTGAGCCGCAAGGCCACTAACCCGGTCCAATTCTCCTTTTTTGGATAGATCCTATTTTTTGATATTGCAAGTAGGATTCATCTCGATATTGATAGGATCAATTCGGGAGGATATCGGACACTGCGGAACCCGCGGATCCGAGGAAGATGTCGTCGTTGCCGGGCGCCTGGAGGGGCGTCTGGTCGGGTGTTCAAGCCTGCGCGACGGCTTTGAGGGGGAGTTCAAGTGGCCGCTTTGCCAGTCGAGAATCATGGCTCGCCCGTGATGGAATTGCTGAACATCAGCAAGAGCTTCGGCGCGACCCACGCGCTGCAGGACGTCTCGCTGACGCTCCGCCCGGGCGAGATCCATTCGCTGCTCGGCGAGAATGGCGCCGGCAAGTCGACGCTGATCAAGATCATGACCGGCGTGCACCAGCCGGATCGCGGCGCCATCCATCTCGACGGCGCGCCGGTGCAGATGGCCAGCAGCGCCGACGCGCAGCGCAAGGGCGTCGCGGCCATCTATCAGGAACCGCTGCTGTTTCCAGATCTCGATGTCGCCGAGAACATCTTCATCGGCCATCAGGATCGCGGGCCCTTCACCCGCTGGTCGACGATGTACGAGGAAGCGGCCCAGATCCTCGCCTCGATCGGCGTGCAGATCGACGTCCGCGCCCCGGCGCGCGGGCTGACGCTTGCCGAGCAGCAATCGATCGAGATCGCCAAGGCCATTTCGCTCAAGGTCCGCGTCCTGATCATGGACGAGCCGACGGCATCGCTGTCGGCCTATGAATCCGAGCGCCTGTTCCAGCTGATGCAGGATCTTCGCGGACGCGGCGTCTCGATCGTCTTCATCAGCCACCGCATGGACGAGGTTTTCCGCCTCTCCGACACGGTAACGGTGTTCCGCGACGGCCGGCACATCTCGTCCCGCCCACGCGCCGACGTCACCCCGCAATCCGCCATCGCGGAGATGGTCGGCCGCGAGATGGGCCTGCTCGCCCCGCGCGCCACGACCGCCGCCGAAGGCGTCGTCCTGTCGGTCGATCGCCTCGGAAGGGACGGTGTTTTCGAGGATGTCTCCTTCGAGATCCGCAAGGGCGAGATCCTCGGCTTCGCCGGCCTCGTCGGCGCCGGGCGGACCGATGTCGGCCTGGCCCTGTTCGGCATCGCGCCGGCCCATCGCGGCCGCGCCACGCTGGACGGCCGGCCGCATGCGCCGCGCTCGCCCCGCCAGGCGATCGACGGCGGCATCGCCTATGTCTCCGAGGACCGGCGGCAGCTGGGCCTGTCGCTGCCGATGTCGTCCTCCGCCAACATCTCTCTCCCCGTGCTCGATCGCTTCAAGGGCATGCTCGGAATGCTGTCGCGCAGGAAGGAAGCCGAGGTCGCCGACGAGTTCCGCCGCCGCCTGCACATCAAGACCGCTTCGGTCGAGGCGCCGGTTGGCCGGATGTCCGGCGGCAACCAGCAGAAGGTGCTGCTGGCGAAATGGCTCAATACCGCGCCGCGCCTGCTGATCCTCGACGAGCCGACCCGGGGCATCGACATCGGCGCCAAGGCGGAAGTGCACCAGTTCATCTCGGAACTGGCCGCGCAAGGCATGGCGATCATGCTCATCTCCTCGGATCTGCCGGAAGTGCTCTCGCTCAGCGACCGCATCGTGGTGATGCGCGAGGGCAAGCAGATGGCGACCCTCGATCGCAAGGACGCGACCGAACAGGTCGTCATGGCCCATGCCACGGGCCAGGGCGACCAGGCCGCATAGATAGGAAGTCGCCATGAACGGACTACGCCTGCGTCCCGAACGCGTCCGGGAACTCAGCCTGCTGGCGATCATCGTCGTCGCGGTGCTGGTGTTCGCCACCATCATCGACGGCTATCTTTCGCCGCGCACCTTCAACCGCATCGCCTCGAGCGTCGTCATCATCGCCGTCGTCGCCGCCGGCCAGACGCTGGTCGTGCTGACCCGCAACATCGACCTGTCGGTCGGCGCCATGGTCGGCTGCGTCGCCTATTTCACCGGCGCGCTGCTCGCCGCCAATCACGGCCTGCCGCCCGTGCTGGCAATCGCCCTCGCCGTGGCGATCGGTACCGCGATGGGCGCGATCAACGGCGCCCTCGTCGTCTTCGCCGGCATTCCGTCGATCATCGTCACGCTCGGCACCATGGCGGTGTTTCGCGGGCTGCTGGTCGAATTCTCCGGCGCCAAGTCGATCACCACCGCCAACCTGCCGTCTTGGCTGGTCAACCTGCCGCAGATGACCGTGCTGTCGATCGGCAGCTTCGACATCCGCGCCATGGTGGCGCTGGCGCTGGTGACGATCATCCTGTTCCAGCTTGGCATGTCGGTGCTGCGCGTCGGCCGCCATTTCTATGCCGTCGGCTCGAACCCGGACGCCGCCCATTTCACCGGCCTGCCGGTCCGTCGCGTGATCTTCTCGGCCTTCCTGCTCTCGGGCGCGATGTCGGGCCTCGCCGGCTTCATGACGCTGGCGCGCTTCGGCACCATCACCGTCGAGGCGGCGATGGGGCTGGAACTCGAATCGATCGCGGCCGTCGTGGTCGGCGGCGTCAACATCTTCGGCGGCGCCGGCTCGATCATCGGCGCGACGCTCGGCGCCATCCTGATCGGCACGCTGGAACAGAGCCTGTTCCGCCTCCAGATCAACCAGTTCTGGCTCGACGCGCTGCTCGGCCTGCTCATCCTTGTTGCCGTCGCCAGCGACTCGGTCCTGATCACGCGGTTGCGCAGATTCTGGAACGAGGCCCGCGCCAGACGCCGCCAGATACCCGCGACAACCGATACGACTTCCTGAGGCCGCGCCGCAGACGCGCCCATTCCGACCGACAAAGGAGACAGAATGTCCGTCCTCACCGAAAAACTGCGTCTCGATGGCAAGGTCGCCCTGGTCACGGGCGCCACCCGTGGACTTGGCTTCGCCATTGCCGAAGCCTTTGCGGAAGCCGGCGCCCGGCTGATCGTGTCGTCTCGCACCGCCAACCCGGCCGCGCTCGACCGCCTGCGCAGCCACGGCGTCGAGGTCGACTATGTCCAGGCCGACATGGAAGATCCCGAGGCGCCGGGAGAGCTCGTGCGCGAAGCGGTCCGCCTCGCCGGCCGCCTCGACATACTCGTCAACAATGCCGGCATCGCCGACCACGGCGATACGCATGACTTTTCCGACGAGCGCTTTCGCCGGTCGATGACCGTCAACTTCGATTCCGTCTTCCGCTCTTGCCGCGCGGCGCTCGGCCCGATGCGGGCGCAGGGCGAAGGCGTGATCCTGAACATCGGCTCCATCGCCGGCTTCGTCTCGCTCGTGCCGCAGCCCCAGGCCGCCTACAACGCCTCGAAAGCCGCCGTGCACATGCTGACCAAGAGCCTCGCCAGCGACTATGCGGCGGAGAACATCCGCGTCAACGCGATCGCCCCCGGCTACATCGTCACCGACATGACCGCCGGCGGTCTCGCCGACCCGGAAATGGCGCCGACCTGGAAGGCGATGACGCCGATGGCGCGGCCCGGCCAGCCCGAGGATGTCGCCTGCGCGGCCGTGTTCCTGTGCTCGTCGGCCTCGGCCTATATCACCGGCGCCGTCATTCCGGTCGATGGCGGCTACACCAGCCGCTGATGCGACGACAGGCCTCGCGCGGCCCGGCCGCGCGGGGCATTTTTCCGGGGGGACAAGCGTGAAGTACGACTACATCATTGCCGGCGGCGGCTCGTCTGCCTGCGTCGCGGCGGCACGGCTCGTGTCGGAATTCGGCGCGCGCGTCCTCCTGGTGGAGCGCGGCCCGGCCCGCTGCGCGCGGCTGATGCGCATGCCGGCCGGCTACATGAAATATCTCGGCCGCGAAGACTTCCTGGAGATGCACAAGACCGTGGCCCAGCCGCGGCTGAACGGCCGCGCGCCGATCGTGCCGCAGGCCAAGGTGCTGGGCGGCGGCAGTTCGGTCAACGCCATGGTCTACATGCGCGGCCAGCAGGCGGACTACGATCACTGGGACACCTATCTCGGCGGCGACAGCGGCTGGTCCTACAAGGACCTGCTGCCGCATTTCACCTCGCTCGAAAACAACCGGCGCCTGAACGACGCCTATCACGGCACGGGCGGCACGCTGCTGGTCTCCGATCCCGGCCAGCTCTGCGAGATGACCGAGGATTTCATCCTCGCCGCACAGGCGATGGGCCTGCCCTTCAATGCCGACTTCAACGGCAGCCGGCAAAATGGCGTCGGCATCATGCAGCACACCATGGGCAAGGCCGGCGGCGCGATGCGGCGGAGCGACGCCGTCTTCTCGTTCCTCGCCGACGCGATGCGCGACAATCGGCTGACCGTCGTCACCGACGCGCTGGTCTCCCGAATCATCGTCGAGAACGGTCGGGCGGTTGGCATCGACTATACCCATGAGGGCCGCAGCGAGCGCGCCACGGCCAGCGAGGAAGTGCTGGTCGCCACCGGCACCTACAACACCGCCAAGCTGCTGATGCTGTCGGGCATCGGGCCGGCTTCGCATCTGGCCGAGCACGGCATCCGGGTCGAGGCCGACCTGCCGGGCGTGGGTCAGAACCTGCAGGACCACCACGAGGTCCCCGTCATTTGCTCGAGCCGACGCGCCAGCGGCTATTTCGGCCAGGACAAGGGCTGGAACATGATCCGCAACGGCCTCCAGTACCTGCTGTTCGGCACGGGGCCGGTGACGACGACCGGCATCGAATCCTGCCTGTTCTACGATCCCGATGGCGGCGAGCGGCCCACGATCCAGCTCTATTGCGCCCCGATCGTCTATCTCGACCGCGACATCACCGACATGAAGTCGACGCATGGCGTCACGCTGACCTCGTGCCTGCTGCGCCCGAAGGCCCGCGGCTCGGTCAAGCTGCGTTCGGACCGGGCCACCGACCAGCCGATCGTCGATTCGAACTTCTTCGGCGAGGACGAGGACCTGCAGACGACAATCCGCTCGCTGCGCTTTGCGAGGCGGCTGCTCGCCGCCGAACCGATCGCATCCAACATCGCGGCCGAAATGCTGCCGGGCCGCGACGTCGAGAGCGACGAGGCCCTCGCTCAGCACTGCTATCGCTTCGTGAAGACCAACTATCACCCCTGCGGCACCGCCAAGATGGGACCGGACGGCGATCCCATGGCCGTGCTCGACAGCCAGCTGCGCGTGCGCGGCGTCGAGGCCCTGCGGGTGATCGATTGCGCTTCGGTGCCCTTCATCCCCTCGGGCAATACCAACGCGATCGCCCTCGCCCTCGGCAGCAAGGCCGTATCGCTCATCCAGGGCAAATGAGGTAGGCCTTGCGTTACGTCATCTGATTCTTCTGCAGAGGGAACCGCCGCAGGTGAAGGAAGCATTGGCTCGGCGCAAGGCCGCGGACGCGCAGCCCGACCGCAAGGTGTCGCTGGTTGACCGGGTCGTCGACGACCTCGGCACGGCGATCGTGCAGGGTCGCTATCCAGAGGAAACGCACCTGCCGGTCGAAGCGACGATCTCAGCCGAACTCGGCGTCAGCCGCAATGTCCTGCGCGAGGCGATCAAGCTGCTCTCCGCCAAGGGGCTGGTCCGCACCGACCGCGGCTCCGGCATGACCGTGCTGCCGCGCAAGGAATGGAACTATCTCGACCCGGACCTGCTCGGATGGTCGCTGAGCCAGCCAGCGCTCAACGAGGATCTGGTCGACGAACTCAACACGCTGCGCGAGCTTGTCGAGCCGCAGGTCGCCGCCATGGCAGCCAGGGTCGGCACGACCATCGAGATCCTCCGGCTGTTCGAAGCCTATGAAATGATGGAGAAGGCGCCCAACAAGCTGGCCGGCGTGGAAGCGGACATCCTGTTCCATCGCCGCATGTTCGAGGCTTGCCACAACAAGATGCTGCTGAGCCTCATGCAGACGGTGGCGGTGGTGCTGCGCTCCAATTTCTCGCTGGCGATCGAGGTCGACCTGGCCGCCACGCAATATCCGGACGACCACCTGCTGGTGGCGGAGGCAATCCAGCGCCGCGACGCCGACGCCGCGCGAGCGGTAATGACCACGCTGCTTGAAAAGAACCGCAACAACCTCGCCAAGATGCGCGAAATGCTGCGCCAGAAAACCTAGATCCGGCTGCGCCAAACCGCGACGGGATCGCGGCTCCGCCTATTCCGCCGGGCCGATATCGTCGAAAAGCGCCAGCGTCTCGTCGGCGGCCGGCTTGACGATTTTCGGGCGAACGCTCGCAGGCGCGGCGGCGTCGATCGCCGCCTCGTCGGCCGTGTTGAAGGCGAACAGGCCGAAATGATGGGGCACGAGGAATGCCGCCTGCGCCGCGCCGGCAAGCGCGACCGCCTCGGCGAGGGTCAAATTGCCAGGAATGCCGGCGGCGAGACGTTGGGCGTCGCGGCCATTGACCGGCAGCAGCGCGATATCGGGCCGGAACGCGCGCACCAATTCGGTGAGGCCCTCGAACGGGATGGTGTCGCCGGAATGATAGAGGCTGATGCAACCGGCGCGGATGCCGTAGCCGAGGAAGACATGCCGCCCCTCCCCGTCGCGCTCCAGCGTCTCGTGCGCCGCCGGGAATACCGTGATGGTGACGCCCTCGACCGGCTCAAAAGTCTCGCCCGCATCGACGCCGATGAGTTTTGCCCCCGCGCCGATCCGCTCCCACGCGACATCCATCCTTGCCGCCGGAACGACGAAGGGCACATCCGGAAAGCGGGCCGCCAGCGGCCGCAGCGTGTCCGGATCCATGTGGTCGGTATGGGCGTGGGTGACGAGGACGAGATCCGGTCGCGGCAACGCCTCGACCGCGATCGGCGCCGGCATCATCCGGCGATGGTCGTTCGGCTTGCCGGCGTATTTCTTCGCCAGGCTGTCGGAGAGATAGGGATCGATCAGGATCCGGTGCCGGCCCGTCTCGATCCAGAAGCCGGCCTGCCCCAGCCAGTTAAGGCCGGGGCGGCCGGGCGCCGGGAAGCCCGGCCGGCGCTCAATGCGCATCGCGGGCGAGCGCGTCGAGAAGATTGGCGACGGCGCGCACCGTCGAGCGCTCGACGGAGGCGTCGGTGAATCCGCCGATATGGCTGGTCAGTACCACCTTCGGGTGGCCGAGCAGTGGCGACGGCATCGGCGGCTCGGTCTCGAACACGTCGGTCGCGTAGCAGGCGACGCGGCCGGAATCGAGCGCCGCGAGCAGCGCCCCGGCATCGACGAGCCCGGCCCGCGCCGTGTTGACCAGGACGGTCGCCGGCGCCATGGCGGCGAGCCGCGCCGCAGTGATCAGCGGACGGCCGTCCTCCGGCATCGGCGCATGCAGGCTGATCGCGTCGACGCCCGTGATCGCCTCTTCGAGATCGACGCGGGTGAAGTTCGCGTGCACGACACGTTCGGCATTGGCGAAGGGATCGTAGCCGCGCACCTTGGCGCCGAGGTCGAGGCAGAGCTGCGCCAGCGTGGCGCCGATGGCGCCGAGGCCGACGATGCCGATGGTCGCCTCGCACATCTCGCGGCCGATCTGGCGCGGCCATTCGCCCTTGCGCATGCCCTCATGCGTCCAGACGATCTGCCGGAGACCCGCCAGCGTCAGAGCGAGCGCCAGCTCGGCGACGCCGCGCGCATTGGTGCCTTCGGCCCGGCGCAGCTCGATGCCGCGATCCTCGATGGCGCGGAGCGGCAAATTGTCGACGCCGGTGCCGTTGCGGCTGATGACGCGGAGCCGGTCGGCCGCTTCCAGCACGCGCTCGCTGACCGGCTCGACGCCGGCGAGCCAGCCGACGCAGCCGGGCAGCGCCGCGATCAGCGCCGCCTCATCCGGGATCGCGCCCGGCGCCGGCATGGCGAGCGAATAGCCGGCCGCCTCGAGCAGGGCGAGCGCCGGATGGCCGCCCTTCGACAGCGAGCGCGGCGTGATCAGGATGCGCTCCATCAGCCGCGCCCCGTCGCCCGCGCGGCGATGGCGGCGATCGCGTCGAATTCCGGTCCCGAGACCGGGATCTCGATGTCGAACACCTCGGCGATCACCTGCGTCCAGCCATGGATGAAATAGGTCCAGCCATCCTCGACCTGCAGCTGCAGCGCCTTCTCCTGGGCGCGCGCCTGATCGAGGAAGACGAGGTCGCCGCGATAGTTGAGCTCCCAGACGACGGCGCGCTGCGGGAACACGCCCTGGTCGGTAAGCGGCGAGCCGGGCGCGTCCTTGCCGAGGCCGGTGGCGTTGATGACGAGGCTGCCGGGCTTCATGCCGGCGAGGATCGCATCATTGTCCTCCGGCCGGGGCGCGAGCCGATATTCGACCGGGATGTCCGTGCCGAGCTGGCGATGGATCGCGGCGATATGGTCGAGGCGGGCCTGCGAGCGGTTCGAGACGACGATGCGCGTAGGCCGGTCGGCGCCGCGCGAACGCTGCATCAGGTGCCAGGTCAACGCGATGGTCGAACCGCCGGCGCCCATCGAGAACAGCTCGGCGCCGGTATCGGCGAAATGGTTCGGCGCCAGGAAGCCGTCGATCGAGAGGCCGGACGAGATCGGGTCCTTGGCGTGGCAGATCAGCCGGCCGTCGCGCTTCGACAGGCAGCTCGTCTCTTCCATCAACAGCGCATGCGGGTCGATCTCGTCGAACATGTCTCGGCAGGCGGCGAAGAGATCGAGCTTGTGCGTGGTCACCAGCGCGCCGAGCGAGAGCGGATCGCTCTTCAGGAAGGCGATCGCCTCGCGATAGCGCTCCGGCTCGTCATGCGGCACGAAATCGATGCCCTTCATCTCGACGTCGCCGAGGCCGAGATGGCGCGCCCATTCCGGGAACACCTTCATGATCGAGGACTTCGCGGTGGTGACGCCGATGAAATAGAAGGTCGGCCGTATCGCGGGCTGGTAGCTCATGAATTCCCCCGGATCTCGGCGACGCGCGCCACGGCGGCGCGTGCATTGGCGGTGATCTTCGACCAGTTGCCGGCGGCGATGTCGGCGCGGCTGGCGATCCAGGTGCCGCCGACGGCGGCGACTTCCTTCAGCGACAGCCAGTCGGCCAGATTGTCCATGCTGACGCCGCCGGTTGGGTTGAAGCGGATGCCGGTATGGAGATACGGCGCGGCGATGTTCTTCAGCATCGACGGGCCGCCGGCCGGCATGGCCGGGAAGAACTTCACCATCGAGCAGCCGGCCCGGAGCGCCGCCTGCAGATCGGTCGGCGTCATGATGCCGGGCGCAAACGGCAGGCCGCGCTTGGCGGCATGAGCGAGCACGGCGGCGTCGAGGCCGGGCGACAGGGCGAAGCGGGCGCCGGCATCGACGGCCTGGTCCAGCTGCGCCTCGTCGAGCACGGTGCCGGCGCCGACCAGCAGCTCCGGCCGCGCCCTGGCGATCGCCTCGATCGTGGCGCGGGCGGCGGAGGTGCGAAAGGTGATCTCGGCGACCGGCAGGCCGCCTTCGATCAGCGCATCGGCGAGCGGAAGGGCGGCGGCGGGATCGTCGAGCGCGATCACCGGCACCACCGCATGGGCGGAAATTCTGTCGAAAATGAACATCGGAGGTCAGTCCTGCGTGGCGAGGATGGCGTCGATCTCGGCCTTGCTGCGGGGCCGGTAGGC
>JAFKJZ010000443.1:10410-15822 GCA_017305815.1 Hyphomicrobiales bacterium | reverse complement strand
GACGGCGTGACGGTGCGCAACGATACCGGCGTCGTCGAGGGCTCGGAAATCTCGATGTTCTACGACCCGATGATCGCCAAGCTCTGCACGCACGCGCCGACGCGCGCCGAGGCGATCGAGGCGATGAGCGAGGCGCTGGACGATTTCGTCGTCGAGGGCATCCAGCACAATGTTCCGTTCCTGTCGGCGCTGATGGCGCATCCGCGCTGGCGCGCCGGCGAGCTCTCGACCGGCTTCATCGCCGAGGAGTTTCCGGAAGGGTTCCATGGCGCCGGCGCCGATGCCGCCACGCTCGCGCGGCTCGCCGCCGTGGCGCTGACGATGGAGATCCTGCGCAAGGACAGGCTCGACCGGCTGTCCGGCCGGCTGGCGCCGCATGCCGGCAACTGGCGCGAGAACTGGGTCGTCTCGATCGGCGGCACCACCGTGGTGCTGACCAGCCCGACCGGGGTCGCGCTGCTGCCGCTGGAGGTCGAGATCGTGCTGCCGGGATCTCAGAAGCCGGTCACGGTGACGTCGGACTGGATGCCGGGCGAACCGGTCTGGGAGGGCACGATCGACGACGTCGCGCTCGCCGTGCAGGTGCGGCCGGCGCTCTCCGGCTACCGGCTGCTCTATCGCGGCATCGACGTAGTGGCGCGGGTGATGACGCCGCGCATCGCCGCGCTGCACAGCCTGATGCCGGAGAAGAAGGCGGCCGACACGTCGAAATTCCTGCTCTGCCCGATGCCGGGCCTGGTCGTCTCGGTGGCGGTCGAGGAGGGGCAGGAGGTGAAGGCGGGCGAGACGCTGGCGATCGTCGAGGCGATGAAGATGGAGAACGTGCTGCGAGCCGAGCGCGACCTGACGGTGCAGCGCATCGCCGCCAAGCCGGGCGACAGCCTCGCCGTCGACGCCGTCATCATGGAGTTCGCCTGACGGCGCCGGGGGCAGGCAGCCTCAGACAGGCAGCCTCAATCCGCCTCGGTGGCGAGCAGGCTGTCCTTCTTGACGTCCATCTGGTTGCCGCGCCACTCGAAACCGCTGCCGCAGACGGCGGCGATCCAGAGCGCCGGCAGCGACAGGTCGCGCAGGATCCAGGCGAGCGGCGAACGACGCGAATAGTGCCAGCCGAGGCTCTTCGCGAGCACAGCCTCGGCGCCATACCAGGCGACCGCGAGGGCGACGGCGAGCGAGGCCGGGATCGCGCCTTCGGCGGCGAGCCAGGTTGCGAGCGCGATCGGAAAGAGGCCGCCGGTCAGGAGTTCCAGGCAGAAGAAGGCGGGGAAGGTGACCCGCCGCAGCCGGGCCCAGCGCAACTGCCGGCTCCAGACGGCGCGCAGCGCGCGCGGCCCGAGCGGCTGGGCGAAGGGCTGGCGGACGAGACGGATTCGCTGGCCGTTGGCGCGGATCGCCTTGGTCGCGGCCGCATCCTCGGCCGGATCGGCGGCGAGCGCCGCGATGCCGCCATGCCGGTCGAGGTTCTCGCGCCGCCAGAACATCGACTTACCCTGCGCGAAGCCCTGGCCGACGGCGTCGGCGGCAAGCTGCCAGCGGGCCTGGTAGGTGTTGAGGTAGGCGCATTCGAACTCCGCGCCGTAGCCATCCGGCTCGCTGCCGAGCGGCGGCGAGCAGACGAGGCCGGTGGCGGCGTCCCAGCGATCCAGCATGCGGTCGATGTAGTCGGGCGGCATCAGCACGTTGCTGTCCGCCATGATGATCCACTCGTGCTTGGCCGCCGCCCAGCCTTTCACCAGATTGTTCAGCTTCGGATTGATGCTGATGCGGTCGTCGCCGACGAGGATGCGCGCCGGCACGGCCGGGTTCGCCGCCATCAGGCGGCGGATGCGCGGGATCACCGGATCGGCCGGGCTGGCGACGCAGAAGACGAGCTCATAGTCGGGATAGTCGAGCGCGAAGCCGGAGCCGAGCGTACGCTCGATCGCGTGCTCGATGCCGCATACGGGGCGCAGGATGCTGACCGGCGGCTGGCCGTGCGGTTCGGCATCGTCGGGCCGGTTGGTCCGGCTGCGCCAGGCCACGAGCGCGATGCTGCCGAAATGGACGAGGGCGGCGAGCCCGCAGAAGACCTGGGCGAGAAGGATGGCGATGCTCATCGCGGCGCCTGCGCTTGGAGAAGGGCTGAGGATCGCGACAAGGCGGTATCGGCTCCTTTGACCAAGGAAGGTCGGACCAGGGCAGGCGGCGGCATGCCCAGCGGCAGGCCCACGATTCGCGAGGGCTCCGCTCCTGCTCTCGTCGCGCAACTGGGTGACGTTTTGATGAAGCCGGCCCGGGGCGAGGCTTGACGCGCGAGCGTGAAGCGCGCACTCCGGGCGACGTCCCCCGTGCCAAACGGAATGCTGCCATGACCGCTGCCAAGCTCACCGCGCTCGTCGATCTCGACGGGACGCTGACCGATCCCTATCCCGGCATCAGCGCCTCGATCCTCTATGCGCTCGAAAAGCTCAACCGCCCGGCCGCCGACGAATTGGCGCTGCGCGCCGCGATCGGCCCGCCGCTGGAGGGCAGCTTTGCCGCGATGCTGGATGGCGATCCGATCCTGGCGAAGCAGGCGCTCGGCCACTATCGCGAGCGCTTCGGCACGATCGGCCTCTACGAGAACGCCGTGTTCGACGGCATTCCGGAAGCGCTCGGCTCGTTGCGCGACGCGGGCGTCGAGATGTTCCTGGCGAGCTCGAAGCCGCGCGTCTTCTGCGAGCGGATCCTCGACCATTTCGACCTGACGAAGTTTTTCACCGTCGTGCACGGCTCGGAATTCGACGGCCGCAACGGCGATAAGAGCGAGCTGATCGCCCATATCCTCTCGGTCGAGGCGATCCATCCCGAGCGCTGCGTCATGATCGGGGACCGCCGCTACGACATCGAAGGCGCACGGTCGAACCGGATCAAGGTCGCTGCCGTCGGCTGGGGCTATGGGACGGCGGAGGAGTTCATGGCGTTTCCGCCGGACGCGATCGTCGCGCGCGTGCCCGATCTCGCGCCGACGGTGCTCGATCTGCTTGGCTGAGGAGGCTCGAACATGGCCACCCGCACGTCCCATGTCCTGATTTCGGGTGTCGTCCAGGGCGTCGGCTATCGCGCCTGGGTCGAGCGCGAGGCCACCATGCGCCGGCTCTCTGGCTGGGTCCGCAATCGCCGGAGCGGGGCCGTGGAGGCCGTCTTTTCCGGCGCGGCGGCGGATGTCGCCGCCATGCTCGCTGCCTGCGCCACAGGGCCGCGCCTGGCCCGCGTCAGCGCGGTCGATGCGAACGATCGGGACGAGGCCGAGACCGGGCCGTTTCGGGTGCTGCCGAGCGACTGACCGCCGCCGCCCGGAATGGATTAGGGTCCGGACTCCATTAGGTGTGGGGCAGCGTTGGGCCAAAGTCGCGCGCGGGCAGGAGCCGACCACAGCCGATGGCTATCCATCGGCGCGGATCGGCGACGCACTCGCGCACGACTTTCGCCCAAGCCGAAGGGCTTGATGGAAACCGGCGCATTTCGGCGTCGCTGCCGGCTCGTTGGGAAAGACCCAACGTCGCCGACATCTCCTGGAACTGCCTTGGTTTCCATCAAGCGCTGCGCCGCTCCTAATGGAGTACGGACCCTAGCGTACCGTCTCGCCGAACAGCGCCTCGAACTCGCGCCGCATCACGGCGTCGACCTCCGGCATGGTGACGATCCGGCCGAGATCGGCCAGGCTGGTGACGCCGTGGCCCTTGACGCCGCAGGGCACGATGCCATCGAAATGGTCGAGTTCCGGTTCGACATTGATTGAGATGCCGTGGAAGGTCACCCAGCGGCGGACGCGGATGCCGATCGCGGCGATCTTGTCCTCCGCCTCGACGCCCTTGTCGGGCCGGCGCACCCAGACGCCGACGCGGTCGTCGCGGCGTTCGCCACGAATGTTGAAGCCGTCCAGCGTGCGGATGATCCACTGTTCCAGCGTCGCCACGAACAGCCGCAGGTCCGGCCGGCGGCGGTTCAGGTCGAGCATGACATAGGCCACCCGCTGGCCCGGGCCGTGATAGGTGTACTGGCCGCCGCGCCCGGTCTGGAACACGGGGAAGCGGTCCGGCGTGATCAGGTCCTCGTCATGCGCGCTGGTGCCGGCCGTATAGAGCGGCGGATGTTCAACCAGCCAGATGCGCTCGCGCGCCGTGCCGGCCGCGATGGCGGCGACGCGGGCCTCCATTTCAGCGACGGCATCCGGATAGGCGACGGGCGCTTCCGCGATAACCCATTCGACGGGCGCGCTGCCGTCTTTCGGCAGGAGCGAAGCGGGGAGGTCGTCGCGGAGGGTCATGTCAGCACTCTCGGCCGGCAGGCGAGCCGACCTTTCATTGTTTCAGTTCTCATGTCGGTCGATCCCGTCATAGCGCAAGGTGGCGCGTCGTTCACCTGCCGGCCAATTTCCGTCTCGCACGGGCTGCCTGTGGATGAAATGAAACAGTTCTCGAAGGCGCTTGTTTCGTCGAAGGTCATTTGCTACATCCCACCTCGCGCCGGGCAACACACCGGCTTGGGTTTCGCGGTCGTGGCGGAATTGGTAGACGCGCAGCGTTGAGGTCGCTGTGCCGAAAGGCGTGGAAGTTCGAGTCTTCTCGACCGCACCAAACCCAAATGCAAAAATCCTCGCAAAGCGGCGGCCCTCGGGCCGCTGTTTTTGTTTCTGGGCCAGGTCGGGTCTGGAAAGAATCTCGGTTCGGCGCTTGCGCGGACCGAGGCGCATGTGAGCCCATTGGGAACACATTGTTCGCGAGAATGCGCGCAACCGCGCATTTCTCCGCTTCGCCCTCCCAGGGTTGGCGGCACGCTGAGGGGCCATGTCGGACGAGATGACCATCGAGCGCGACAATCGCGCGCCGGACGACCTGCCGCCATTGCGCGACGAGAACGACAATATTTCGTCGTCGTTCCTGGAAGCGCTCGGCGCCGCGATCGAATCGGGCAACCAGGAGCGCGCCCGCGCGCTGACCGAGGATCTGCACGAGTCGGATGTCGGCGCGATCCTCGAGGCGCTGGAGCCGGACCAGCGCCCGGCGCTGATCCAGCTGCTCGGCGACGCCTTCGACTTCACCGCCCTGACCGAGCTCGACGAGGCCCTCCGCGTCGAGATCCTGGAGGAGCTCCCTTCCGAGACCGTCGCCGAAGGCGTGCGCGAACTCGATTCGGACGACGCGGTCTACATTCTCGAAGATCTCGACAAGGCCGATCAGGACGAGATTCTCGCCCAGATCCCGTCCGTCGAGCGGTTGGCGCTGAAGCGCAGCCTCGATTATCCGGAAGACAGCGCCGGCCGGCGCATGCAGACCGAGTTCATCGCCGTGCCGCCGTTCTGGACGGTCGGGCAGACGATCGACTACATGCGCGAGGCCGAGGACCTGCCGGAGGAGTTCCACGAGGTCTTCGTCATCGATCCGGGCTACC
>JAFKJZ010000443.1:0-10347 GCA_017305815.1 Hyphomicrobiales bacterium | reverse complement strand
GAACCGCCTGCTGCGCACAAAGCGCCCGAGCAAGATCGCCGACCTCGTCAGCGAGGCGCATCACCTGATCCGCGCTACCGGGGACCAGGAAGAGGCGGCGCGTACCTTCCAGCGCTACAACCTGATCTCGGCCGCCGTCGTCGACGAATCGGACCGTCTCGTCGGCCTGCTCACCATCGACGACATCGTCGACGTCATCCAGGAGGAAGCCGACGAGGACATCAAGCGCCTCGGCGGCGTCGGCGACGAAGAAGTGTCGGACAAGGTCTGGTACATCGCCAAGAGCCGGTTTCCCTGGCTGTTCATCAACCTGATCACGGCCGTGATGGCGTCCTTCGTCATCGGCCTGTTCGAGCACCAGCTGCAGAAGATGGTGGCGCTCGCCGTGCTGATGCCGATCGTCGCCAGCCAGGGCGGCAATGCCGGCACGCAGACCATGACGGTGGCGGTCCGCGCCATCGCCATGCGCGAACTCGGGCCGCACAATGTGCTCCGCGTCATCGGACGCGAACTCGTGGTCGGCATGTTCAACGGCTTTGTGTTCGCCGCGATCGTCGGCGCGATGGCCGTCTACCGCTTCGGAATCTTTGATCTTGGCTTCGTCATCGCCGCGGCGATGGTGATCAACCTGATCGCCGCAGCGCTCGGCGGCATTCTGATCCCGCTCGCTCTGAACCGGCTGAAGATCGATCCGGCGGTCGCCTCCAGCTCCTTCGTGACGACGATCACCGATCTCGTCGGCTTCTTCTCATTTCTGGGCTTCGCCGCCCTTTGGTTCGGCCTGACCTAGGGCAGGGCCGGCGGCGGCGGTCGACCGCATCGGCGGGCACGAATCACGCAGTTGCGGCGCCAGCCAGTCGAGCGCCGGGACGATCGACTGCGCCCAGTTGGTCCAGTCATACTGGCCCGCGCCGATGCGCAGCGTCGTGTCATAGCCGGCGCGCCGCAACGCGACATGCAGTTCCGCCGATCCGGTGATGATGCCGAGCCCGTCGCGGTCGCCGGCGGTGATCCAGAAGCTCGGCTTGTCCGGAAGCTCGGCATCCTTGTCGACGCGCGGAAAGACGTTGGCGGCGTTGTAGCGCTCGACGTCGAAGGGCTTGCCGAAGGCGCCGTCGTAGTATTCGTCGCCCTTCTTGATCCGCACCGCGTCATCCGGGTCGATCGGCTCGGCAATCGCACCGGAGAGGCTGATTGCCGCAACGAAACGGTCCGGATGATCGAGGGCGAACAAGGTCGCGCCATAGCCGCCCATGGAGAGGCCGCCGACGGCTCTTCCGGAGCGGCAGGCAGCGGTCGGCAGCGTCGTGTCGATCGCCTCGACGAGATCGGTCGACAGCGCGGTCTCGACCTTGCCGGCTCCGCCGGGGTCGGTGTTGTCGACGAACCAGCTCTCGCCGCCGCCATCCGGCATGACGACGACCAGCGGCGGCATCTTGCCCGCTGCGATCTCGTCGTCGAGCGTCGCGGCGATCTTGCCGTACTCGAGCCAGTCCTGGTCGCCGCCGCCACCGCCATGCAGCAGGTACAGCACCGGCCAGCGCGTGCCGGCGGCCGGCGCCGCCGCCGGCTTGTAGAGCGAATAGGGGATGGCATGGCCGAGGGCGGCGCTGGGCGCCGTCAGGTGGCGCTCGACGATTCCATGCGCCTGGGCAGCACCGATCATCCCGGCGCCGCAGAGGAGCGAGCGGCACAGGACGGCGAACATTCGTTGGGGCATGTTAAGGGTTCCGAACTGCCGGGGACGGCCGGCACACGGCCGATGATATAGGGGCCGAGGCTTTCGGGGCATCCTTGGCGGCGATCTGTCACGCGGACGTGATGACCAAGCCCGCCGTGTCGCGCCATGTTTCCCAGATGGACAAAATGTGACCGTGTTTGTGCGGCCATTGATCGACTTTGAGCGAGAATTCGTTAGACCGGTGCGGGCGAAGCGGGCTGCTTCGTTCCTATCGCGGATTGCAGAAAGTAGTGGGATTGACGACGAGCGAAATCAGGACCGGGGTCATCGGGCTCGGTTATTTCGGTTCCTTCCACGCGCGGCAGCACGCCGCCAATCCGAAGGGCCGCCTCGTGGCCGTCGTGGATGCCGACCGGGAGCGCGCCGAAGCGGTCGCAGCTCAACACGGTACGACGCCGCTCTCCGATCCCCGCGACCTGATCGGCAAGGTCGATGCCGTGTCGATCACGGTCCCCACCTCGCTGCATCATGCCGTCGCCGCCGAATTCATCGATGCCGGCGTGCATGTCCTGATCGAGAAGCCGATCTGCGATTCGCCGGATGCGGCGCGCGACCTGATCGCGCGGGCTGAGGCCAGGGGCGTCGTCCTGCAGATCGGCCATATCGAGCGTTTCTCGCCGGTGTTCGGGCTGCTGCGCGACAAGGTGAAGACGCCGCTCACGGTCGAGTGCACGCGGATCGGTCCCTGGAAGGGCCGCGCCATCGACGTCGACGTCGTGCTCGACCTGATGATCCACGACATAGACTTGGTCCTGGCGCTGATCGGTTCCGAGGTCATTGCCGTCGAGGCGATGGGCTCTCCCGTGCTGGCGCCGACCAATGATTTCGCGCAGGCGCAGCTGCGCTTCGCCAATGGCGCCGTGGCGCATCTCTCGGCCAGCCGCATCGCCGACCGTTCGGAGCGCACGGTCAAGGTGGTCGAGCCCGGGCATTACTGGGTGGCCGATCTCGCCGCCCGCACAGTCACCTCCGTCGCGCGCGGACACACCGTGCTGGCGCAGGAGGAGATCGCCGTTCCGCCGAGCGACAATCTGGCGCTCGAAATCGACTCGTTCCTCGACGCGGTCGCCGGCCGGGGCCGGGCCGTCGTCGACGGCAAGGCCGGGCTCGACGCCCTGGTCGTCGCCGACATGATCATTCAGCGAATTGCACAGACGTCGCGCCGTGGCGCGACCGTCTCTATTGGAGACCAGCACTGATGGCAGCTTCCACGCAACCGACCGTCGCCGTCGCTTCCGACCGCATCGGTTTCTTCGATCTGCAGCGCCAGCAGCGCCGGATTCACGACGATGTCCGCCGGCGGATGGATGCGGTGCTGACGCATGGCCAGTTCATCCTCGGCCCCGAGGTTTCGGAGCTCGAGGCCAAGCTGGCTGCCTTTGCCAGCGTCCCGCACGCAATCGCCGTTTCGAGCGGCCGCGACGCGCTGATGATCGGTCTGATGGCGCTCGGCATCGGTCCGGGCGACGCTGTGTTCGTTCCCGCCTTCACCTTCGCCGCGACGGCGGGCGCCGTCTGCTCGGTGAACGCGACGCCGATCTTCGTCGATGTCGATCCGGCGACCTGCAACATGGATCCGGCCGATCTCGAGCGCGCCATCGCCGAAGTGGTGGCGAAGGGCGAGTTGAAGCCGCGCGTCGTCATGCCGGTCGATCTCTACGGCCTGCCGGCGGATTACGAGGCGATCGGCAAGATCGCGGCGAAGCACGACATGACGGTGTTCTCGGACGCCGCGCAGAGCTTCGGCGGCCGTTCCGGCAACAGCCGCGTCGGCGGCATGGCGCCGATCTCGGCCACGAGCTTCTACCCGACCAAGCCGCTCGGCTGCTATGGCGATGGCGGCGCGATCCTGACCGACAATGACGAGATCGCCGATGCGGTGCGCACGCTGCGTTCGCATGGCCGCCAGGGCACCGGCGACGTCGCCGTTCGCAACGGCATCACCGGCCGTCTCGACACGCTGCAGGCCGCCGTGTTGCTCTCGAAGCTGACGATCTTCGAGGAAGAGCTGGAGCGGCGCGACCAGGTCGCCAGGCGCTACGACGCGGCGCTGACCGGCAAGGTCGGCGTGCAGAAGCGGCCCGCCGGCTATTTCAGCGCCAATGCGATCTACACGATCACGGTCGAGGACCGCGATGCGCTGAAGGCGGCGCTCGACGCGCAGAGCATCGGCAACGCCTTTTTCTACCGCCTGGCGCTGCACCAGCATCCCGCTTTTGCCGAGGCGCCGAAGCGGCCGCTGCCGGTCTCGGAGAAGTTCGCTTCGACCGTCATCAGCCTGCCGATGCACCCGGATCTGACCGCCGCCGAGGTCGATCGGGTTATCGCGGCCGTGGTGGCGGCCGTCTCCTAGGCAACCGCTACAATGTACTTCCCCGAAGGAATTGTTCCTTAAGGGGTTTCGATCTATGAGGTCCCCCGCAGTCCCACAATGTGGACTGGGGGGATCCGCGCGCCGCCATGAAGCTCGACGTTCCGACCTTGCTGGTTGTGCTGGCTTTCATGACCCAGATGGCCGCCGTGTCGATGGTGACGAACTGGGCCAGGCGCAAGCCGGACGTCCATGTGCTGTACTGGGCGCTGGCGCTGCAGCTGGGCACGCTCTGCTGTATTCTGCTGGTGTTGCGTAGCTATCTGCCGTTTTGGCTTGCCGTCGGCGTCGGCAATGCCGGCGTGTTCGTCGGCCTCGGCCTCGCCTGGAACGGCGCGCGCGCCTTCAATGGCCGCCGGGCGAGCTGGTGGCCGGTATCCGTGATGCCCGCGATTTGGATGCTGGCCATGCTGGTGCCGGCGATCGCGGATTCGCTTGCCTATCGCATCGCCCTGAGCTCTGTGCTGAGCGGCATCCTCTCGCTGGCGCTCGCCTGGGAGATCTGGGTGAATGGCAAGGACGAGCTCGTTTGGCGCGGACCCTTCGCCGCCGTTCCTGCGGGGCATGCCGGCTTTCTCGTCCTGCGGACCATCGCCGCGCTCACGCTCGACCTTCCTTCGGACGTCATGCAGGGCGGCTCGTTCATCGGGCTCGGCATCCTGGAGCCGATCCTGATGATGTTCGCCGCGACGATCATCGGGCTTCGCCTCTCGGATGAAAGGCTGAAGAACCTGCTGAAGCGCGCCGCGCGGACGGACGGCCTGACTGGCCTTCTGAACCATGGCGCCTTCATGGACGTCGCCCGGAAGCGGGTCGAGCACAGGAGCGGGGAGGGCGACGAGGTCACCTTGCTGCTGTTCGATCTCGACCGCTTCAAACAGCTCAACGATCGCTATGGCCATGCGGCCGGCGATACGGCGCTGAAGTGCTTCTCGACGCTCGTCCGGCAGCATGTCACGGATTCGGACTTCGTGGGTCGCGTCGGCGGCGAGGAATTCGCGGCGCTGCTCGTCGGTTGCGGCGCCGAGCGCGGGCGCCAGGTCGCCGAACGCATTCGCGCCAATTTCGCCGACGATCCGATCCATCATGCCGGCCATCGCATTCCCGTCACGGTCAGCGTCGGCGTCATCACCGCGACAGGCCTTGGGGTCGATTTCGAGCGGTTGATGGTCGCGGCGGACGAGGCGCTCTATGCCGCCAAGCGGGGTGGCCGAGATCTGGTGTTCCAGGCGGCAGGCTGAGCTTGACCCTGTCGCGGTAGCGCAGGATGGTATCCGCCCTGTCCCCCGCTGGAGAAATCTCATGCAGACGGTCAAGGCGCATGGCGCCATTTTGCCGGTGATCGGCCTCGGCACCTGGCAGCTTTCCGGCGAGACGGCGACCACGGCCGTCGCCTCGGCGCTCGAGGCGGGCTACCGCCACATCGATACCGCCATCGGCTATGGCAACGAGGCCGAGGTGGGCGAGGGGCTGCGCCGCTCCGGAATTGCGCGCGACGACGTCTTCATCACCTCCAAGATCCCACCTGAGCAGCTTGGCGCCGACGACATGATGCGCGCGGCGGAAGCGTCGCTGCGCCGGCTGCGCATCGACCAGCTCGACCTGATCCTGATCCACTGGCCGAGCCGGACGCTTTCGTCGGCCGAAACGATCCGCTCGCTGAACCGCGTCAAGCAGCGCGGCCTGGCGCGCCATATCGGCGTTTCCAACTATACGATCCGCCTGCTCGACGAGGCCTGGGCCGCGACCGAGGAGCCGATCGTCGTCAACCAGTGCGAACATCATCCCTATCTCGACCAGTCGAAGCTGCGGGCGGCGACGCTGGCGCATGGCACGGCCTTTGTCGCCTATTGCCCGCTGGGGCGTGGCGACGTGCTGGACGAACCGGTGATCCAGGACATCGCCGGCCGCTTCGGCCGCACGCCTGCCCAGGTCGTGCTGCGCTGGCAGATCCAGAAGGGCTGCGTCGCCATTCCGAAGAGCGCCCATGCGGCCCGCATCAGGCAGAACCTCGACATCGAGGGCTTCGAGCTGCCGGAGGCCGACATCGCAGCGATCGACGCGCTGAAGACCGAAGGTTCGCGCATGTGCGATTCGGCCTTCTCGCCCGATTGGGACTGAGCCGAGAACCGCTTTCGATGTTCTTCTATGCCGCCAAGCTGGTCTGGTTCTTCCTGCAGCCGTCGGCCGCGCTGATCCTGACACTCGCCGCCGGCGTCCTCGCCATCGGCCTCGGCGCGGTGAGACTCGGCGCCGGCCTGGTGCTGGTGGCGGCGATCGGGCTGCTCGTCGCCGGCTTCTCGCCGCTCGGCGCGGCGCTGCTCCTTCCGCTCGAGAACCGGTTTAACCGGGTCGAGTCAGATGGGCCGGTGACCGGCATCCTCGTGCTGGGCGGCGGCATCGACCAGCGGATCGGCGAGGCGCGGCAGTCGGTGACGCTGACCGATGCCGGCGATCGGCTGACGGACGGCGTCGCCCTGGCGCTGCGCCATCCGGAGGCACGCCTCGTGTTCACAGGCGGCACCGATCAGTTCGTGCCGGACGGTAATTCGGAGGGCGAGGCGGCACGGCGCTTCTTCCTCTCCATGGGCATACCCGCAGCCCGCATCACGATAGAGGATCGCAGCCGCGACACCGCCGAGAATGCCCGCTTTACGAAGGCGCTGGTCGATCCGAAGCCCGGCGAGCGCTGGCTGCTCGTGACCTCTGCCTTTCACATGCCGCGCTCGGTCGGATGCTTCCGCGCCATCGGCTGGGACGTCCTGCCCTGGCCATCGGACTATCGTTCGGCCGGCACGCAGGACCTGACGCGGTTCGTGTCGCAACCCTCCGTCGGGCTGGAGCGCGTCGACATCGCGACCAAGGAGTGGATCGGGCTTCTGGCCTATTGGCTTTCGGGCCGCACCGACAGCCTCTTTCCTGGCCCCTAGACGGCCTCCGGCGCGTCCCCGCCATCGGCAGGCGCCGCTGCGCCGATCCGGTAGACGCCCTTGAAATCATGCGGGTCGACCGGCCGGCCCTTGCGCAGGATCGTCGCGCGGCCGTCATCGGCGAGGCGGCTCGCGACCGCCCGGATCGGCACCATCAGCAGGCGCCAGACCTTTTCGTCATTGCCGGCGATGGCGCGCGCGAGCTCGGTCGGGTCCAGGCTCTTGCCTGGGGGCAGGGAGGCGAGGAGGCCGACCAGGGTGGTTTCGATGAGCTCGTGGCTGACTTTCATGGGACTTCCTGGCGCGCGGCGGCGGCGATGACGATCTTGGCCGAATCCGAGAAGAACTGCCGGTGCAATTGCACGAGCGCCACCACCAGCGTGGTGACGATCAGCGTCCAGCCGTTCACGAACCAGCCGAGATAGCCGATGGAGAAGAAGAAGGCCCGGAGGCCATGGTTGAAGTGGCGGCCGGCGGTGATGGTGAACACCGCGGCGCGCTCGGCGGCGGCGACCGTCTCCGGCTCGGCCGCGTGGGCGGCGGTCGGGGTCGCCCCGATCAGGATCGAGGCATAGTTGAACAGCCGATAGGACCAGCCGAACTTGAAGAAGGCGTACCCGAAGATCAGCATCAGCCCGATCACCTTGGCCTCGAAAAGGCCCCGCGGCACCGTCGGCACCAGGGCCAGGTCGCGCATCACGCTATTGATGTGATCGGCCGAGTTGAGCATGGCGAAGCAGCCGCCGATCGCCAGCAACGAGGTCGAGGCAAAAAAGGCGGTGCCGTTCTGCAGGCCGCTCATGATGCCGGTGTCGATCATGCGGAGATCGCGGTGCATCATCGTCCGCATCCATTGCCGGCGCTGGATATCCATCGCCGAAGACAGCGTGCGGCCGGAGGCGGCGAGCCGTGACAGGATCACGGAATAGAGAAACCACGACGCACCGAATGTGACGATCGCGACGATGTCGATCGCGGAAATCTCGAACACGATTGGCTGCTCCTCCCGCTAGCCGGTTTGCCGCCGATGGTGCCAAACCGGCTTGGCCTGAGCAACACGCCGCTCAGCGCGACGAGAGCAATCGCGCGATTGGACGCCGCAGGAGTACCAGCACGACAATAAGGAAGAGGCCGAGTCCGCCGAAGATCGGCTGGCGGAACATCATGCCGGCCGCCGTCAGCACCAGGCCGGCGATGATGCCGACCATGGCCACGCGGCTCGCCTTGTCGTCGATGGGGAGCTTCTGTTCCGTCATGTTCGCCTCGTGCTAGGGGACCGACGCCGATCCGGACGGGCGTCGAACGGGCTGCCGCAGCGCTGTCGCATCTCCCCCTTCCTGCTTTCGCGGGGCGGGCGGAACGCCTATGCTAGCTTGCGCCGTTTCCAGACAGGCTCATAGGCCAGTCCGAAGCCGAGCGCCATTTCATCCTTGTGGAAAAATCGACGCGGCCTTCGCCGCCCGCCCGTTTGAGGACAAGTCTCCCCGCATGGCCCTGCATCTCATCAAACTCTGCGTCGGTGTCGAATCGATCGATCAGCTGACCGATTGGATCGCGGAGGATCTGGTTCGCCAGCGCGGCATGGGGCTCGAACCCGAGGACACCCACACCACCCGCATGATTCCGAAGCGTATTCCCGAGCTTCTGGACGGCGGATCGCTCTACTGGGTGATCAAGGGCCAGGTGCAGGCGCGCCAGCGCCTGCGCGATCTTCAGACGGTGACCGGCGCGGACGGCATCCAGCGCTGCCGGATCGTCTTCGACCCGCAGGTCATCCCGACCGAATGGCAGCCGAAGCGGCCGTTCCAGGGCTGGCGCTATCTCCAGGAAAAAGACGCGCCGCGCGATCTGGCGTCGATCGGCGGCGCGGGCGACGAACTGCCCTCGGCATTGAAGGCCGAGCTCGCCGAACTCGGCCTGCTCTAGCCGCCCTAGACGGCGATGTTGTCGATCAGGCGGGTCTTGCCGAGCCAGGCGGCGGCGAGCATCCGGCGTGGCTCGTTCGCGATGTCGACGATCTCCGCCAGCGTCTCCGCATTGCGCAGCACCAGATAGTCGACGCGGAATCCGGCCGCCGTCAGCGTCGCCCGCCCTTCGGTCAGCGCCGTTTCGGCATCGCCGTCGGCCCGGATCGCGTCGGCGGCATGCCGCATGACGCGCGAGATCGTCGTCGCTGTCTGACGTTCCTCGGCCGAGAGGTAGGCGTTGCGGGAGGAGAGGGCGAGGCCGTCCGCTTCGCGGATGGTCGGCAGTCCGACGATTTCCGTCGGCAGCCGCAGGTCGCGGGCCATCTGACGCACGACCATCAGCTGCTGGTAGTCCTTCTCGCCGAACATCGCGACATCCGGGAAGGCGGCGATCAACAGTTTGGAGACCACCGTCGCGACGCCGGAGAAGAAGTGCGGCCGGAAGTCGGTTTCGAGCCCGATCGCCGGTCCCGCCAGCGAGACGGTGGTCGAATAGCCGGCCGGATACATCTCGTTGGCGTTGGGGGCGAACACCGCCTCGACGCCGAGTTCCGCGAGCTTGGCGACGTCGCTCGTCTCGGTGCGGGGATAGGAGCCGAAGTCCTCGGTCGGCGCGAACTGCGTCGGATTGACGAAGATCGAGACGATGATCCGGTCGGCGCGCTCGCGGGCGGCGCGCACGAGTTCCAGATGTCCGCTGTGCAGCGCGCCCATGGTGGGCACCATGCCAATGCGAAGGCCGTCTCGTCGCCAGTCGGAAACGGCGGATCGCAGGTCGTCGACGGTGCGGTGGATGATCGGGCTGGCGGGCATGGCATTCCTCTTTGCGCGGAGCGCGGCCCGGCGTCGCCAAGGATTGTGGTTGGCGGCGCCCGCGACCGTGCGGCGCCTGTCTAGCAAATCATGCGCGCGTCATCCATCGCGGCCGCCGGCCCTTGCCGCGACGGACACTTGTCCGCAATAGAGAGGGAAGGGCCGGACGGAATCGGCCAGTCTGGAGAACCGATGGGTCTGATAATCCCGTTCCTGGGCGTGCTTGCCGTGTCGATCGGCATCGCCTTCCTGTTCGGAGGCGAGAAGGGCGCGCATGCGCTGGGGCGCTCGGTGCGGCGCGGCGCCGCCGGGGCGCTGATATCGACGGGCATTTTCACCGCGGCCACCGGCCGGCTCGGGGCGGGCATACCGCTGCTCGCCATCGGACTCTGGTTGCTGAAGCCGAAGATCCTCGAATCGATGAAGCCCTGGATCGAGGGCAACCAGGTCAAGCAAGGCCGGTTCGCCGGCCGGATGCTCGATACGCTCGGCCGTAACGAACTCGTCGTCCTCTATTCCGAAGTC
>JAFKJZ010000442.1 GCA_017305815.1 Hyphomicrobiales bacterium | reverse complement strand
CAATGCCGGATCCCGAGGCGGCAAGGCCGTCTCGCAGGTGTCGGAAGACGGTGAAGGTGCCGCCAAGATGCGGATAGCCGAAAAAGGCGAGCTTCATCGGTTCCTCCTCGCTGGGTTCAGAACTCCCAAGGGAAATCTGCCGCCGCCGGGCGGCGGGATCGATTGCTGCGTTCGGGCAGGTGCGGCACCCATCCGGTCAGTTCATGCGAGGCAGGCCTTGCGCAGCACGAACGCCTCCGCATAACGGCCGGGGGATCGGCACTCCATGCCGCGCAGGCGCGCCAGGCCGCGAAACGTCTCGGCGTCGAACCAGTCCTTCGAACGCTGCGAGGCGAAATGCGACAGCAGCAGCTCGATCTTTCGCGCCAGGATATCCTCGCCGAACGGCGCGTAGAGATTGGGACGGCCGAGATCGCCATCCCATTTCGGGATCTCGTATTCGAGGATCGTGTGGTCGCGAAACGTGTTCCAGGTCAAACGCGAGACGGCACGGTGGTCCTGGTGCGCGTCGTCGCGGCGATGTGTCAGGATCACGTCCGGAACGGGGCCGGCCTTGAGGTCCTCCATCCAGCGTTTCAGCGTTGCTTCCTGCTGGGGAAAGAAGCCGTCCTCGAACCGGGCGAGTTTCACGTCCTTCAGGCAGGCCTCGGCCAGCAGGGCACGAGCGGATTGTTCCGCTTCGGCAGCCCTAGCGCCGGCAGCGCTGAGCACGCACCACAGCACCTCGAGCCGAACGCCACATTTGAGCCATTGCATCAGCAGCCCGCCGGCGCCGATCTCGATATCGTCGGCATGGGCGCCGAGGCAAAGCACGGAGAGCGTTTCCCCGGGACGCGCAAACGGCAGCGGCCTCATGATCTGGCCAGCGTCACGGGCGAGGGGCCCGCATGGGCGCCGGCGAGCCGCCAGGGCATAGTGCCGGCCTCGACCAGGTCCTCCAGCACCTGCCGGTCCTTGAGCGTATCCATCGCGCGCCAGAACCCTTCATGCTTGTAGGCCATCAGCGCATTCGCCTCGATCAGCCGGGCGAAGGGCTCCTGGACCAGTTCCTCGCCCGACCGGATGAACTCGAAGATCTCCGGCCGGAACAGGAAGAAGCCGCCATTGATCCAGAGATCCGAGCGATCCGCGGTGCGGAAGCCCTTCATCGTTCCATCCGGCGTGATATCCGCGAAATGGAAGCTGAGATGCGGGCGAACGG
Source organism: Hyphomicrobiales bacterium (assembly GCA_017305815.1). Classification (GTDB taxonomy): domain Bacteria; phylum Pseudomonadota; class Alphaproteobacteria; order Rhizobiales; family Kaistiaceae; genus Kaistia; species Kaistia nematophila. The sequence goes on along the minus strand of JAFKJZ010000442.1, from coordinate 9,156 downwards.
CCAGGAAGCAGGCAAGCTTGCCGCTGGAGCGGAACGTTCGGATCATGTCGTCGAGATCGACGTCGCTGAGCCCGTCGCTATAGTTGGCGAGGAAGATCTCCTCGTCGCGGACATGCTCTCGTACCGCCAGCAGCCGTTCGCCGATATTGCGCCAGATGCCGGTGTCGATCAGCGCGATGCGCCAGTCCTGTTCCGGCTCGCCCAAAAGCTCGACCTTCGTGCCATAGGCGGAGACGACGCAATCGGCATAGGCCTGCGGACGGTAGTTCAGGAAGAAGTCCTTGATGACATTGGCCTTGTAGCCGGTGCAGAGGATGAAATCGCTGTGTCCATATTGGCTGTAGTAGTCCATCAGGTGCCAGAGAATCGGCTGGTTGCCGATCGGGATCATCGGCTTCGGGATGCTCTCCGGATATTCGCGGATCCGTGTGCCCAACCCGCCGCAGAACAGGACGACCTTCATGGCATGCACTCCTCTGCATGGATGATGCGCGGCGTCGGGATCGGCACGATGAAGCGGCCGCCCCAACTGGCGATGTGCCGCATCTGGGCCCTGATCTCCGTCTGCAGGTTCCAGGGCAGGAGCAGCAGATAGTCAGGCCGGGCGATGTCGATCGCTGCAACAGGCAGGATCGGTATGTGCCTGCCCGGCGTGAAGCGGCCGTGTTTGTGCGGGTTGCGGTCGACGGTGAAATCCAGGAAGTCCGGCCCGATGCCGCAATAGTTGAGCAGCGTGTTGCCCTTGCCGGGGGCGCCATAGCCACAGATGGTTTTGCCGGCGTTGCGCAGCTCGATCAGCAGGGCGAGCAGGTCGCGCTTGGTCCGCTTCACGCGCCCGGCGAAGGCGCTATAGGTAGCCATGTCGTCGAGCCCCGCCTGATGTTCGTCGGCGAGGAGACACGCGACCGAGGGCTCCTGCGGCCAGCGCGACTCTGCCCGGGCGAGATAGACCCGCAGCGAACCGCCATGCGTCGGCAGAGTCTCGACGTCGATGATCTTCAGGTCGTGGCGCGCGGCCAGATTCCGAATGGCGAGAAACGAAAAATACGAGAAGTGCTCGTGATAGATCGTGTCGAACTGCACCTCCGCCATCAGGCGCTGGAGATGCGGAAACTCGAGCGTTACGACGCCCTCCGGCTTCAGGAGGATACGCAGGCCGGCGACGAAATCGTGCAGGTCCGGCACCTGCGCCAGGACGTTGTTGCCGATGATCAGGTCGGCCGCCCGGCCCTCGTTCACCAGCCGATGGGCGAGGGCGGAACCGAAGAACTCGATTCGGGTTTCGATGCCCCTGCGAATGGCTGCCTCGGCGACGTTCGCGGCCGGTTCGATCCCAAGTACGGGAACGCCCAGCGGCTTGAAGTGCTGGAGCAGGTAGCCGTCATTGCTGGCGACTTCGATGACCGAACTCTGCGCGTCGAGCCCCAGGCGCCGGGTGATCGCCGCGCAATAGCGCTCGGCATGGGCGACCCAGCTCTGCGAATAGGAAGAGAAATAGGCGTAGTCGCTGAAGATCTCCGTCGGCCGGACATATTCCGGAATCTGGACCAGAAAGCACTTCGCACAGACGAGGGGACGAAGCGGGAAATAGGGCTCCATGCCATCGCACTCGTCTGCGGACAAAAAGCTCTCGCAAAGCGGCGACATGCCGAGGTCGACGAAGACGTCCCGAAGATCGGAGCCGCAGAGGCGGCAGCGATGACGACGCGCCTCAAGCTCATGCGTGGCGGATACATCGAATCGCGCCGTCATCGTTCTGATCTCCCCTGGATGCCATTGCGCTCACCGCTCACAACCGCCTCGAACTGAATCGCAGCAGGAAGAGCGTGACCGGAGAGGTCCGAGAACAGAAGATGAACGAAAGTGACAGGCGCCCCCTGTCCTTTCGGATGAGGCCCGGCGGAACAAAAGCGAACTTATCGTTCAATCGGGCAGGGCGCTTGGGTGCTTCTACCCTGAAGTCGGACGGCCTCCGCCGTTTGCGCTGGTTTCGTTCTTCTGCCGCGTGCGGATCAATGGTTCGGGAACGTTCGGTTCTATCGGACAGGTGAACGGCCGCACATGACCAGCATCGATGTCGCCATCCCCAACTACCAATATGGCCGCTTCCTGCGCGATTGCGTGGAGAGCGTTCTTGGGCAGGGCGCTCCCCAGCTGCGCGTGCTCATCATCGACAATGCATCCACGGACAACAGCGCAGAAGTGGCGCAGCAACTGGCGTCCGAAGATGAGCGCGTCCGTTTCGTGCGTCACCGCTCCAATCTCGGTCATCAGGCCTCCTTCAACGAGGCGATCGACTGGGCGGAGGCCGAAAGTTTCCTTCTCCTTTGCGCGGATGACATGCTCGCTCCGGGGGCGCTGATGCGCTGCCTGCCGGTTCTTGAGCAAAACCCGGAGGTTCATCTCGCCTTCGGCCGTTCTGCTGCCCTGCGGCCGGCGGGATCGCCTCGCCCTGAAGATCCTGCGCCCGGCCGCTGGTCCCTGTTTCCGGCCCGCAAGCTGCTCGAGCGCTTCTGCCGCACCGGAGCGTGCTGCATCTGCAGTTGCGCCGCTGTCGTGCGAACCGCGAGCATGAAGCGCGTCGGCCATTACCGCCCCACGCTGCAGCATACGGATGATTTCGAATTCTGGATGCGGGTAGCTGCGCTGGAAGGCTCCATTGCCGAAACGCGGTCGACATTGGCGCTATTGCGGGTTCACGGCAACGCCCGGTCTGCGACAATCCGAGCCGACCGCAGCCGCGACATCCTCAATTGCCAGGCTGCATTCGCATCCTTCTTCGCCAATGAAGGCGCAGATCTGCCGGATAGCGCGCGGTTGCGACGCTGGGCGGCGAGGGCGCTGGTTGGCCGGTCCTATTGGTCTGGGCTCAGCCATGCCTGCCGTGGCGAACACGCCAACGCCATCCGTCTTCTGCGATACGCAGTGCGTCGATCGTGGGAAACGGCGTTATTGCCTCCGTTCGATCACCTGTTGCGCATGGAGCAACCGGTTGGCCGTATCGCCGCTGTGCTCGACGAAGCCTGGGGCGGCCCGCGGCCCGAGTCGGAACCGGAAGATCGAATCCGGCAGATGGGAAAGCTCTGATGCGCTTCCTGCCGACGCTGCTTGGCGATGCATACCGGATCGAATCCGACCCGATCGAGGACGAAAGGGGGCGGTTCGAACGAAGCTTCTGCGTCCGGGAATTCGAGGCAGCGGGACTTCATGCGAGCTTTGCCCAGCACAGCCAGTCGTGGTCGGCATCAAAGGGGACGTTGCGCGGCATGCACTTCCAGAATGCGCCGCATGGAGAGATCAAGCTGGTGCGATGTCTGCGCGGCCGGATCTGGGACGTCATCGTCGATCTCCGCGAGACGTCGTCGACCTTTGGAAGCTGGCAGGCATTTGAGCTTTCGTCCGACAACCGCGATCAGCTCTATGTGCCGGAAGGGTTTGCTCATGGCTTCCAGACGCTCTGCGACGATGTCGAGGTCGGCTACATGATCTCCACGCCCTACGAGCCGAAAGCCGCTAGCGGCTGTCGGCACGACGATCCGGCATTCGGCATTTCTTGGCCGTTGCCGGTCGCGGCGATCTCGGCCAGGGACAAAGGCTGGCCGGACTATCGCTTCCCAGTCTGATCGCTGTCGGGATCTACGGTTCCAGCAGGCCATGCGCTTGCAGGCGACGCGCGACCGACAGCAGTTCAGCGAACGGCATGTCCGCGCGCTCGGCAATATCGAGCAGGGTGTGATTTCCGTCCGCTAGGTTGAGGGTCCACAACATCGCCATGTTGGCGGATTGCGTTGCCGGGGAGCCATCGCCGCCGACATAGAGCCCATGCCGGCCGAGTTGCCTTTCACCCTTCAGCAGGGTTCCGACCGGCGTGAAATTGTTCTCGATCACGCAGAGGATGGCCTGGATCATCGAATAGGACGAGGCGAGATGCTCCGGCTGCACGAAATCCAGATTGTCGGCCGAGGTGTGATATTCGAGGAAGGTCCCGAACAGGCTGCGCTGAAACAACCCTACCGGCAGGTTGAAGCCGGGCGAGCAAAACTGGCGCTCGTCATAGCCGTAGGGGCTGAAATCAAGGATTGCCGATCCGGGCGAGGCATGACGGAGGACGTGGCCGGCGGCCCGATCGACGAAGGCGCTGCCGCGCCGGCTTTTCTTGTAGGTCGGCCCGCCGCCATCGCCGACGCATGAGACGACGAGACCGTGCCGGATGCGCTTGGTGTTCGCTTCGTTGCGAGCAAGCCAGGCGAGCGCCCCGATCGTGCCCGGTGCAAAGATGAATCGGTAGCTGTAGCGCGTCCGTTGGCCGGCCAGATGCCTCGCCAGCAAGGTCAGCAGGGCCAGGCCGGAGCAATTGTCGTTGGCGAGCGAGGGATGGCAGATATGGGACGAAAGCAGCACCTCCTCGTCGCTCGCACCGACATGCAGGTATTCGCCATAGGAGAGGCTGCCGTCTTCCAGGCTTGAATCGATCACCGCCTCATAGTCCCCATCCGGTAGCGCCATGAGCTGACGATGCGCCATGCAGAACCCCCAGCTCTCGGCATAGGCCGACTTGCGATAGGGGATTCGGTCCGGCTGGTCGGGGAGGGTGAATATGTGGTCGCGCAGTTCTCTCAGCGGCATGCGCGCATGGATCGGCGCGCTGTGATTCAGGACGTGAAGATTGCATGCCCTGAAGTCGAGCACTTTATCGCCGGACGCGTTGCGGATGAAGGCGTCGCGGATGGTCCATTCGCGAGGGATGGTCCAGTCATAGACCTCCGTGCCGGACGGCACCTCTCGAATGACGAGGTCGATCTCCTGCTTTAGCCGGCGCAGCGTCTCTCGGACGCCTTCGCCAGCTACGGATCGGCAGAAGGGGAAGATGTCCTTCACCAGCTGGTAGATCTTGTCGCCAATGTCGGCTTCGCGCGACGGGGCGCACGGGGCGCTGCCGGCCCCGCCTTCGGCGACGGCCGACTTCATGTCACCTGCACCAGCCTGGATGGTCGCGCAGGCTCGCGGCGACGCAGGCTGGCGTCGAGCTGTCCTGTCGCCATCAGCTTCCCGATGTGACCGATGCGCTGATAACGTGGCCCGAGGAAGGCTTCCGTGGTGAGCGCGGCGGCACGATAGGCAGCATAGAGCTGTTCGACGCCCTTGGGCGCGTCCCATCGCGGCCGGTATCCTGGCAGCAGCCTGACGATCTTCTCGAAGGAGACGCGATAGGATCGGGGATCGGGTCCTGCCTCCGGCGCCACGTTCCACTCGCAGCCGGGTACGATCTCGGCGACGATCCGCGCGATGTCGCGGATGCGATAGTTTTCTTCGGTCTGCCCCACATTGAAGGCCTGATTGTGGACGACGTCCTCCGGCGCGGCGAGCCCGGCGAGGAAGGCGCGGCCGATGTCCTCGACATGCACTATGGGCCGCCAGGGGGTGCCGTCCGATTGCAGGTGGATCTCGCCCCGTGTCGCGGCGCCGGCCACGAGATTGTTGAGTACGATGTCGAGCCGGAGGCGCGGCGAGAGGCCATAGGCGGTCGCGGGGCGGAAATAGACGGGGCAGAACGTCTCGTCGGCCAGTCGCGCGATGTCCCGCTCCGCCATGACCTTGGATTTTCCATAGGCGGTGACGGGGCGAAGTTCCGATGTTTCGCTGACCATGTCATCCCCGGCCTGTCCGTAATTGCTGCAGGATGAGGCGAACAGGAAACGCCGGACACCCGCCGATTTCGCGAGCTCCGCCAGCCGCACGCTGGCGCGGTGGTTGACGTCATAGGTGACGTCCGGATCGAGCTCGCCGAGCGGATCGTTGGACAGGGCCGCGAGGTGGATCACGGCGTCGAAGCCGACCAGCGCCTCGCGCTGGATATCGCGGACATCTCCTTGCGTCGCGACGATGGCGGCGAGCGGGCCACCGGCCGGGAAGGTGCACTCGGCGTAAAGGTCGCTGTCGCAGCCGACCACGGTATGGCCAGCGCGAAGCAGCATGGGAGTCATGACCGAGCCGATATAGCCGCGATGGCCTGTGACCAGAACCTTCATGCCGTGCCCTCCCTGATGCCTGGCCGCGCCTGCGTTGGCGGGCGGTTCGCCGCCGTTCCAATGGCCCGATCAGGCTAGGACGTTGGGCCGGAGGCGCCTTCCTGTCCTTCCGTGCAGGGAGACTAAGGCGTTTGGCCAGGAGCGCTGTGAACGGGGCGATCGCGGCCGGTCTCAGGGTGTAGGGTCGTCGGCCATTCTCGCACCCTTGGGCAAGGGGAGGGCAGCGCAGCGCTCGGCTAGGTTGAGCTCTTGAAGATGGGCCAGTCCGGCCAAGGAGAAGCGCGCATGCGGGACCTGCGGCAGAAAACGATACGCAGCGGCCTTGCCAAGGCGTTGGGGCAGGGCGTCGGCGCGCTGATGCGGCTGGTCTTCATGGTGGTGCTGGCGCGACTGCTCGATCCCGGCGAGTTCGGTCTCGTGGCGATGGCGACAGCGATCACCGGCCTGCTCGGCATGTTCGCTTCGGCGGGCCTCTCCTCTGCAACGGTTCAGGCCCGCTCGATCACGCGACGCCAGGTCTCGACGCTGTTCTGGGTCAACCTGTTGATCGGCGTCGTCTTCGCCATCTTCTGCTGTCTTCTCGCTCCGGTCCTCGTGCGCTTCTATGGCGAGCCGAAGCTCTTCTGGCTGACCATCCTGCTCGCGCCCGGATTTATCTTCAGCGCCGCTGGCGTCCAGCATCTGGCGATCCTGCAGCGCGAGATGCGCTATGCGACGCTCACCATCGTCGAATCCGCGGCGCAACTGCTCGGCCTGATCGCCGGCGTCACGCTCGCGCTCGCCGGGTTCCGGTATTGGGCGCTGGTCGGGGCGGCGATCGTCACGCAGCTCGTCACCGCGTCGGGCCTCTGGGCGGCGACCGGCTGGCTGCCGGGGAGACCCGGCCGCCTGGCCAATATCCTTCCGCTGCTCCGCGTGGGCGGGACGATCACCCTCAACACGCTCGTCACCTATGTCGGCTACAATCTCGAGAAGATCCTGCTCGGCCGCTTCTGGGGCGCCGACGCGCTTGGTAACTACAGTCGCGCCTATCAGCTGATCTCCGTGCCGATCGACAATCTCAATAGCGCCTTTGGCGGCGTCGCCTTCTCGGCTCTGGCGCGGCTGCAGGACGATCCTGTCCGTCTCCGCCACTATTTCGTCCACGGCTACTCGCTGGTCGTTTCCATCACGGTGCCCCTCACCCTCTTCCTGGGCTTCTTCTCCGACCAGATCTTCCTGCTCCTGTTCGGACCGAAATGGCTGGAGGCCGCGGCGATCTTCCGCCTGATGACGCCGACCGTCCTGATCTTCAGCCTGATCAACCCCTTTGGCTGGTTGCTGTTCGCCACCTGCCGGCAGGGACGCAGCCTGCGCACCGCGCTGGTCATCGCGCCGATCGTCATCACCGCCTGCATCATCGGCCTGCCCTATGGACCGCGCGGCGTAGCGGCGGCCTATTCCATCGCGATGGCGCTTTGGTTCGTACCCCATCTTGTCTGGTGCGTCAGGGGCACGCCGGTCGGTGTCCGCGACCTGCTGCCCTCGATCGCGCGACCGATCCTCGCAAGCCTCGTCGCCGGTACGCTCGGGATCCTGGTCGATCGCTATACGATGGCCGACAAATCCCCCTTGCTCGAACTGCTGGTGAGCGGCAGTTTCATGCTCGCCGTCTACGGCGTGATGATCCTGTTTGTTCTGGGACAGGGTGGTTTCTATCGCGCACTGTTCCGCGACCTGCGCAAGATTACCGTCCCACTCTGAATAAGGCGGTCTCGCCGGTGCGGTGAGTGACTATGGCTCTTCTTGTTGCGAGAGCGGAGGATCTGCAACAGGATATTGGGCATCAGCTGCCAGGGCGGCGTCTGGCTCCGCTCTGATATCGGCGAAAAAGCAGAGCCCACCGAGCGAAGTCTCGGCAGGCTCGCCAGGGCGTTAGCGCAGAAGCTTTATCCGCCCAGCCAGGCGCGGTAGCTCGCCTCGATGCCGGGGATCAGGCCGATCGACGGTCGCCAGCCAAACGAAGCCATCCGGCTGCTGTCCATCAGTTTGCGCGGCGTCCCGTCCGGCTTGGTCAGGTCGGTTTCGATCGCCCCGGCGTAGCCGACAATGTCTGCGATCAGGGACGCGAGATCGCGGATCGAAATCTCTTCGCCGGAACCGACATTGATGAGCTCCGGGTCCTCATAGCGGCGCAGCAGCAGCACGCAGGCATCCGCGAGATCATCGACATGCAGGAACTCGCGCGTTGGCAGGCCCGTGCCCCAGATCGTCACGCTCGGCGCGCCATCGATCTTCGCCAGATGGAACCTGCGGATCAGCGCGGCGAGCACATGCGAACTCTCGGGATGATAATTGTCGTTCGGGCCATAGAGGTTCGGCGGCACGACAGTGATGAAGCGGCAGCCATGCTCGCGGTGATAGCTCTCGGCCAGCTTCAGGCCGGCGATCTTGGCGATCGCATAGGGCTCGTTGGTCGGCTCGAGCGGACCGGAAAGCAGCACCGTCTCGCGCATCGGCTGGGTGGCCTCGCGCGGATACATGCAGCTGGATCCGAGATAGAGCAGCTTCTCGACGCCGGCGCGCCTTGCGCCCTCGATGATATTGGTGGCGATGGCGAGATTGTCGTATATGAATCCGGCCGGGTGGGTCGCATTGGCGATGATGCCGCCGACCCGTGCCGCCGCGACGACGATCGCGTCCGGCCCATTCGCGTCGATCCAGGCCTCCGTCGCCGATTGGCGCCGCAGATCCAGTTCGTCGCTGGCGACGGTGAGCACGTCGCAGGGCTCGCGCCGGAGCCGACGCACCAGCGCCGAGCCTACCATGCCGCGATGCCCCGCGACCCAGATCCGTTTGCCGGTGAGGTCGAATCGATCGGTGTCAGGCATGACGGTCATTTCGCCCGACCTCTCTCTGGACGGTGCGCAGATCCGATTGCACCATATCGGCGATCAGGTCCTGGAAGGATGCCTTGTGCGTCCAGCCGAGCTGCTGGCGGGCCTTGCTGGGGTCCCCCAGCAGTAGGTCGACCTCGGTCGGCCGGAAATAGCGCGGGTCTATCTCGATCAGCGTTGCGCCGCTGCGCGCGTCGCGCCCCTTTTCGGCGACGCCCTTGCCGCACCAGTCGATATCGCGGCCGATCTCG
>JAFKJZ010000441.1 GCA_017305815.1 Hyphomicrobiales bacterium | reverse complement strand
CCATGAACGCTGCCGGCAAGCGCGAAGCCCGCCTCGACACGTTCGATCCCGGCGCCAAGGAATACAACGCTCTCGCCGACCGCCTCGTCGCCGACGCGATCGACGTGGTCTTCATCGGCGGCGATCCCGGCGACATCGCGCTGATCCTGAAGGCGCTGCGCGCCAGAGGCTCGCAGGCGGCCGTCATGGGCGGCGACTCGCTCGCCACCAGCGAATTCACCGGCGCGGCCGGCGACGCCGCCAACGGCACGCTCCTGACCTTCTTCACCGACTGGCGTCAGGCGCCCTCCGCGCAGGACGTCAGCGCCGCGCTTCGCACCGCAGGCGTCGAACCGCAGGGCTACGTGCTGCCCGCCTATGCCGCCGTGCAGCTCTGGGCCGAGGCGAGGCGGACGGGCGGATCGGCCGATGGCGAGGGTCTCGCCGCGACGGTCGCCGGCGCCACCACGCCGACGGTGCTCGGCGCGATCGCCTTCGACGGCAAGGGCGACGCCCAGATCCCCGGCTTCGCCGTCTATCGCTGGCAGGACGGTCTGCTCGTCTCCGAGACGACGCCCTAGCGGAAACGCGTCGGGCTGAACGGGGCCGGGTCGACGAAGGGCATCTCGCGGGTGATCAGTTCGGCGAGCAGCCGGCCGGTGGCCGGGCCGAGCGTGAAGCCGAGATGGCCATGGCCGAAATCGAGCCAGAGGCCGGGATGGCGCGGCGCCGGGCCGACGATCGGCATCGAATCCGGCAAGCAGGGCCGCGCGCCCATCCACGGCTCCGCCTCGATCGGTTCGCCGAGCGGGAACAGCGCCCGGACCTGCGGCAGGATCTTCTCGATCTGCACCGGCGTCGGCGGCGCGTCGCGGTCGTCGAACTCGATGCCCGAGGTGATCCGGTAGCCCTGCCGCATCGGCGTCAGCGCGTAGCCATGCGCGACATCGACGACCGGGCGCTCCAGCACGGCGTCGCCGCGCGGCTTGAAATGCAGGTGATAGCCGCGCTTGACGGCAAGCGGATAGCGGTAGCCGAGCGGCTTCAGCACATCCATCGCCCACGGGCCGAGCGCGACGACGACATCCGGCGCCGCCGCCTTGCGCTCGCCCATGTCGACGACCCAGAGATCGTTCTCGCGCCGCAGCGACAGCGCGTCGCCATGCGCGAAGGTGCCGCCCATCGCCTCGAACAGCCGCGCATAGGCCTTGGTGACGCCGCCGGGGCTCGCCACCGAGACCGTATCCGGCCAGAACACGGCGCGGGCGAACACCGGCGCGAGGTCAGGCTCGAGATCGGTAATCTCGTGATTGTCCAGGATCTCGTAACGCACGCCGAAGCGCTTCGCGAGGGCGAGATGCGCCTTGGTGTCGGCCTCGAAGCCGGCGATGCTGCGATAGCCCTTGATCCAGCCGGTGCCGCGGAAGAACTCGACCGCCCTGCCCTTGCCGGCCAGAACGCCATGCTCGCTCGCGGCATGGGCGAGGATCGGGTTCATCGCCTCGGCATAGGCATCGATGGCGCGCGGCGCCGATTCGGCGCGAAGCTTCAGCAGCCAGGGCGCAATCTTCGGCAGGAAGCGCTTGTTGTAGTGGAGGCGGTTTCCTCGTTGCGGCCGTACTTCCACAGCGCGCCGAACTGGCGCGGAAAGACGATCGGATAGAAGCCCTCACGCTCGATGACGCCGGCATTGCCATAGGAGGTCGCCTCGCCAGGATCGCGCCGGTCAATCAGCGCGACGGTGCGGTTGCGCTTCTGCAGGTTGAGCGCGGCCGAGACGCCGACAATGCCTGCGCCGAGCACGATCGCATCGAACCGTTCCATCGCCTTGTCGCCGGGAATCGCTTTCGTCCTTTCCTTCGCTGGCGTGAGTTTGCCTGTCCGGAGCCGGGCGGGCAATTGCCGGGGCGCGATTGCCGTGTTACGGCCGAAACGGACCGTCCGGACCCGCCCTCAACGCCCCTCGAAGCTGAAAGCTTGCTATCATGGCCTCGCCTCTGCTGATCTCGCCGTCCATCCTCGCTTCGGACTTTTCCCGTCTCGGAGAGGAAGTACGCGCCATCGAGACGGGCGGCGCGGACTGGGTCCATCTCGACATCATGGATGGCCACTTCGTCCCCAACATCACCTTCGGCCCGCCGGTCGTGCGGGCGCTTCGGCCGCTGACCAAGGCCGTGTTCGACGTCCACCTGATGATCACGCCGGCCGACCCGTTCCTCGCGGAATTCGCGGAAGCGGGCGCCGATCTCATCACCGTGCATGCCGAAGCCGGCCCGCACCTGCACCGGTCGCTGCAGACCATCCGCCATCTTGGCAAGAAGGCCGGAGTCGCGCTCAATCCCTCGACGCCCGAGAGCGCCATCGCCTATGTGCTCGACATGATCGACCTCGTGCTGGTGATGAGCGTCAATCCGGGCTTCGGTGGCCAGACCTTCATCCCGGAATCGATCGACAAGGTCGCCCGCGTCAAGGCGATGATCGGCGACCGCCCCATCCATATCGAGGTCGATGGCGGCGTCGCGCCGGATACCGCTCCGGCCCTGGTCAAGGCGGGCGCCGACGTGCTCGTCGCGGGCTCCTCCGTCTTCAAGGGCGGCAGCGCCGCTGTCGCCGGCAACATCCAGGCAATCCGCGACGCCGTCGCGCGCGGCTGATCGCGCGCCTCCGAGCCTCCAGCAGAAAGACCGGACCATGCGCAACCTCGCCCTCGCCGCCTGCCTGATCTCCGGAGCCCTCGCCGCCTCCGCGCCGACCGCGGCGATGGCGGGCGATTTCGCCGAGCGCTCGATACTCGGCTTCTCGCCGGATGGCGGCCGATTCGCCTTCGAGGAATTCGGCATCCAGGACGGCTCCGGCTTCCCCTATTCCAACATCTTCGTGCTCGACACGGCTCGGGACAGCTGGGTCGCCGGCACGCCGGTCCGCGTCCGCCTGGACGATGAGACGGCCGGCATCGCCGCAGCGCGCGCCGACGCGCGCAAGAGGGCCGGCGACCATCTCGCGGGCCTCGATCAGCCGGGCACGCTGCTCGCCTCCAATCCGATCACCGAGAGTGGCCGCGATCCCTATTCGATCGCGTTTCGCCGCCACCCGAAGCAGCAGCTCGACGGACCGGAGCTCAAACTGAAGCTCGAGACGATCCCGCTCGACGCGCCGAACAATGACGACCCGGACTACAAGACCCAGGGCTTCCGCCTGATCCTGCAGGACGAGCGCGGCGACACCGTGCTGCATGAGGACAAGTCGCTACCGGCCAGCCGCGGCACGGCGCTCGACTATCGCATCAACGACGTCGTCATCTACCAGCGCTTCGGCCAGCCGGCGACACTGGTCGCGCTGGTCATGGTGCTGACGCGCGGCTTCGAGGGCCCGGATGGCCGCTACATGGCGGTGACGGCGCAGCTTCCCTGATACGCCTTTCGTCGGAACGCCTCCTCTGCCCGACCGTTGAACCCGCGGGGCCGGTAAGGAGTATCTTCCATGACGACAAGACCGACAAAGCCGACGGGTGCGCGAAGTCAGCCGCTTCGGCTGGCGATGTTCGGCCTCGCGGCCTGCGCCTTCGGCATTCTGGCCGTTCCTTCGGCGACATTGGCGGGCAACATCGTCGTCGCCGAGGATATCGAGGTTCCACCGCCGCCTGGCGCCGTGGATGAGCCACCACCCCCGCCGCCTCCCGGCTGCACCGAGACGACAATCCAGACGCAGGACGAAACCGGCACGACCACGGAACGACGCACGGACTGCGCGCCACCGCCGCCGCCGGACGGCTATGCCGACCCGGACGAGCCGCCGCCGCCTCCCCCACCGCTCGATTAGGCAGGCAATCGGGTTGTTCGGGCCCTCATGCTCTGTTAGACCCCCGGTCGAAACCATGAGGGCCCGCCTATGATCCCGCGCTACTCGCGCCCCGAAATGACGGCGATCTGGTCGCCGGAGACCAAGTTCCGCATCTGGTTCGAGATCGAGGCGCACGCGCTCGACGCGCTGGCCGAGATCGGCACCATCCCGAAATCGGCGGCCAAGACCGTCTGGGAAAAGGGCGGCGCGGCGACGTTCGACATCGACCGGATCGACGAGATCGAGCGCGTCACCAAGCATGACGTCATCGCCTTCCTGACGCATCTGGCCGAGATTGTCGGCGAGGACGCCCGCTTCGTGCACCAGGGCATGACATCGTCCGACGTGCTCGACACCTGCTTCAACATCCAGCTGGTGCGCGCCGCCGACCTCTTGATCGCCGATGTCGACAAGCTGCTCGCCGCCCTGAAGCGTCGTGCCTTCGAGCACAAGAACACGGTCACCATCGGCCGCAGCCATGGCATCCATGCCGAGCCGATCACCTTCGGCATGAAGCTCGCCCAGGCCTATGCCGAGTTCGACCGCTGCCGCGCCCGCCTGGTCGCCGCCCGCGCCGAAGTCGCCACCTGCGCCATTTCCGGCGCCGTCGGCTCCTTCGCCAACATCGATCCGCGCGTCGAGGAGCATGTCGCCGAGAAACTCGGCCTCGTGCCGGAGCCGGTCTCGACCCAGGTCATCCCGCGCGACCGCCACGCGATGTATTTCGCGACGCTCGGCGTCGTCGCCTCGTCTATCGAGCGCCTCGCCACCGAGATCCGCCATCTGCAGCGCACCGAAGTGCTCGAGGCCGAGGAGTATTTCTCCCCCGGCCAGAAGGGCTCGTCGGCGATGCCGCACAAGCGCAACCCGGTCCTGACCGAGAACCTGACCGGCCTCGCCCGGCTGGTGCGCGGCATGGCGGTGCCGGCGATGGAGAACGTCGCCCTCTGGCACGAACGCGACATCTCGCACTCCTCGGTCGAGCGCATGATCGGCCCGGACGCGACGGTGACGCTCGACTTCGCGCTCAACCGCCTCACCGGCGTGATCGACAAGCTGCTCGTCTATCCCGAGAACATGCAGAAGAACCTCGACCGCCTCGGCGGCCTGGTCCATTCGCAGCGCGTTCTCCTCGCGCTGACCCAGAAGGGCGCCTCGCGCGAGGATGCCTACAGCCTCGTCCAGCGCAACGCGATGAAGGTCTTGGAACAGTGCGCGGACTTCCTGACCGAGCTCAAGGCCGACCCGGACGTGACGGCGCTGCTGTCGGATGCGGAAATCGAGGAGAAGTTCGACCTCGGCTACCACACCAAGCACATCGACACGATCTTCCGCCGCGTCTTCGGCGAGGCGTAAGGATCGGCAAGACGAAGCTTTGAGCTTTTGACAGGCGCCCTTATCTCTAGGGCGCCTGTTTTCGTTTCACCGCCATGAAGCTTGAGGTTCCAGCATGCCCTCCCCGCTCTACGACATTCCCGTCAACCGCATCGATGGCAGCCAGGCGTCGCTCGGCGACTATGCCGGCCGCGTCCTGCTCGTCGTCAACGTCGCATCGAAATGCGGGCTGACGCCGCAATATGACGGGCTGGAGGCCCTCTACCGGACCTACAAGGACAAGGGTCTGACGGTCGTCGGCTTCCCCGCCAACAACTTCATGGGCCAGGAGCCGGGCAGCAACGAGGAGATCCAGGAATTCTGCCGCCTGACCTATGGCGTCGATTTCCCGATGTTCGCCAAGATCTCGGTCAAGGGCGAGGATCGCCACCCGCTCTATGACGCGCTGGCCGGCGACGAGGATGTCAGCTGGAACTTCGAGAAGTTCCTGATCGGCCGCGACGGACATGTCGCCGCGCGCTTCGCGCCAAAGACCGAACCGACCGATCCGGCGGTCGTCTCCGCCATCGAGACGGAGCTCTCGAAGGCCTGACGCAGAGAAACCGAAGCAAAAAGCCGCCCCGGGGGCGGCTTTCTTGGGCGTCATGAAGGGGACAGGCCCGACGAGCGCGCTGCGCCGTGCAAGGATCAGTGCTCGCCGTTGTAGAGGATGCCGGCGCGATAGACGAAGCCGGCAATGGCAGCGCCGATGAACGGCGCCACGATGAACAGCCAGAGCTGCGACAGCGCCGCGCCGCCGACGAACAACGCCGGGCCGAGGCTGCGCGCCGGATTGACCGAAGTACCGGTGATGTTGATGCCGACGATATGGATCATCGTCAGCGTCAGGCCGATCGCGAGGCCGGCAAAGGCGTGCGTGACCAGCTTGTGCGTGACGCCGAGGATGACGACCAGGAAGATGAAGGTCGCGACCACTTCGAAGAGGAAGGCCGAGGTGACGTTGTAGCCGCCGCCATATCCGGGCCCCCAGCCATTGGTGCCCATGCCGCCATCCCAGCCTTCCGCCTTGCCCTTCATGATCAGGTAGAGCACCAGCGCGCCGACGATGGCGCCGAGCACCTGGGCAATCACATAGGTGATGAAGTCGCCGACGGACATGCGGCCGGCGACAAGAGCGCCGAGACTGACGGCGGGATTGACGTGGCAACCGGAAATCGGGCCGATCGCATAGGCCATGGCGACGATGGCGAGGCCGAAGGAAAAGGCGATGCCGAGCACACCGACCGTATTGGCGGCGGCAATGGCAGGCCCTGCGACAACGGCCGCGCCGCAGCCGAACAGGACGAGCGTAAAGGTTCCGATGAACTCCGCGATGGCTTTTTGCATGAGAAATTTCCCCGAAACAGTCGAATCACTGCAGGGAAAAGGTACGCCCGATCTTCAACTTAAAATAGTGCCGGCTTTACTCGGCTTTCGCTTCGGCAAGCATCGTCGTCGCGCCGAGGCGGAAATACATGCCATCGGTGCCGAGCGCGATCAGGTCATAGCCGAGCTTGCGGTAGTGCCGCGCCTGCTCGCCGGTGATGGCGAAGATGCCGGCGAGCTTGCCGGCCGCATGGGCGCGGGCGAGGATGTCGGCCGCCGCGGCCTGGTTGTCGGCGCGCATCGGATCGACGCTGGCGCCATCCGATAGCGCGATCGAAAGATCCGACGGGCCGATGAACACGGCATCGATGCCTGGAACGGCGAGGATTTCGTCCAGCGCCTGCAGCGCGGCCCGCGTCTCGATCATCGCGAAGGTGAGCGTGGCGGCGTTGGTATCGCGCAGAAAGGCGGCGCCGTCGGAAACGCCGGAAAGCTGCATCGCCCGTACGGGCCCCCAGCTGCGCTCGCCGAG
Organism: Hyphomicrobiales bacterium; assembly: GCA_017305815.1. Lineage (GTDB taxonomy): Bacteria > Pseudomonadota > Alphaproteobacteria > Rhizobiales > Kaistiaceae > Kaistia > Kaistia nematophila. The sequence goes on along the minus strand of JAFKJZ010000441.1, from coordinate 3,306 downwards.
CGGCGGATACTTGGCGGCGGTGGCGAAGGCGCGGGCATCCTCGGCCGAATTGATCATCGGCGCGATGATGGCGCTGGCGCCCATGTCGAGCGCGCGGCTCGCCATGGCGAAGTCGCCGACGGGAATGCGGACGATGGCGGGAACGCCGGCCAGCGCGACGGCGCCAATGCCGCGCATCACGCTGACGGGATCATGCAGGCCGTGCTGCATGTCGAGCGTCACGCAGTCGAACCCGGCGCGCGCCGCGCTTTCGGCGATCAGCGGCTCGGGTGTCGCGATCCAGGCGGTCAGGCAGGCGCCGCGCGACCGGAGCACCGAAACGAGGGAAGGCATCGCCATGTTCAGGTGCTCCGGAGGCTTTGGAAAAAGGCTCAGCCTTCGGTCTTCAGCTGCTCGACCGCCTGGGCCAGCAATTCGTTCATGGTGCGACGGATCTGGTGGTCCGACTCGGCGACGCCGGCGGCGTCGAAATCGGCGCGCAGCTTGCGGAAGACGTCTTCATCGCCGGCTTCCTCAAAATCCGCCGCGACCACGTCGGAGGCATAGGCCTCCGCCTCGACGCCCGACTTGCCCAAAAGGGCAGCCGCCCAGATGCCGAGCTGGCGGTTGCGCCGCGCCACGGCCTTGAACCGAGTCGCCTCGTCCAGGGCGAACTGGCTCTCAAAAGCGTTCTTGCGCTGGTCGAACGTCGTCATAGGCGGTCTCTCCACTTGGTCAACTTGTTGGCCAGGGCCATGATATGGGCCTTGCATATCGCCGTCGCCACCCCAAATCAATGACAGCACCGAATGGGAAGAGGCGGCTGAAAGCGCTCAAAGCGCCGCATCTATCCGTCATTGTGAAATGACGAGTGATCGAGTAGGTTCACGCCGCGCAAGCGACCTCCTCGAGAGTCGGTTGGCTGAGCTTCGCCGCGGCGAATCCCTGTACATTGGAACCCCGGCTATATGGATTTCCTCAAACCACGGTATGTGCCCATGAACCGTCGTCGGCGCATCTATGAAGGCAAGGGCAAGATCCTTTTCGAAGGACCGGAGCCCGGGACGCTGATCCAGTTCTTCAAAGACGATGCGACTGCCTTCAACAACAAGAAGCATGAGGTCGTCGACGGGAAAGGCGTGTTGAACAACCGCATTTCCGAGCACATCTTCACGCATCTGAACCGGATGGGCATCCCGACGCATTTCATCCGTCGGTTGAACATGCGCGAACAGCTGATCCGCGAAGTCGAGATCATCCCGCTCGAGGTCGTCGTCCGCAACGTCGCGGCCGGCTCGCTGGCCAAGCGCCTCGGCCTCGAGGAAGGCACGGTCCTGCCGCGCTCGATCATCGAGTTCTACTACAAGGCCGACGCGCTCGACGCCCCGATGGTGTCGGAAGAGCACATCACCGCCTTCGGCTGGGCGACCCCGCAGGAAATCGATGACATCATGGCGCTCGCCATCCGCGTCAACGACTTCCTCTCAGGCGTGTTCCTGGGCGCCGGCATCCAGCTCGTCGATTTCAAGATCGAGTGCGGACGCCTCTGGGAAGCCGACATGATGCGGATCGTCGTCGCCGACGAGATCTCGCCCGATTCGTGCCGGCTCTGGGACGTTGCGACCCAGAACAAGCTCGACAAGGACCGCTTCCGCCGCGACATGGGCGGCCTCGTCGAGGCCTACCAGGAAGTGGCGCGCCGTCTCGGCATCCTGACAGAAGAGCAGGAGCGGCCGCAGGGCGGCGGGCCTGTGCTCGTTCAGTAAGTACCCGTTCATGGCAACGGCCGCCGCGAGGCGGCCGTTTGCATTTCTGGATCCATCCCCACTGGAGTAACCGATGAAGGCCCGCGTCACCGTCACCTTGAAGAACGGCGTTCTGGATCCCCAGGGCAAGGCCATCGAAGGCGCGCTCGGCGCGCTGGGCTTTGCCGGCATCGGCAGCGTCCGCCAGGGCAAGGTGTTCGACATCGAGGTCGAATCGCCCGACGCCGCCAAGGCGAAGACCGAGCTCGAGGCCATGGCCGCCAAGCTTCTGGCCAACACCGTCATCGAGAATTACCGGGTCGAGATCGTCGACTGAGCCGCGAGGGACACCACCGATGAAATCCGCCGTCGTCGTATTCCCAGGCTCCAATCGCGAACGCGACATGGTCGCCGCCATCGACAAGATCACCGGCCACCGCCCCGTCACCGTCTGGCACGGCGATCATGACCTGCCTAAGGTCGACCTGATCGTCATTCCCGGCGGCTTCTCCTATGGCGACTACCTGCGCTCCGGCGCCATCGCCGCGCGCGAGCCGATCATGGCCGCCATCGCCCGCGAGGCCGAACGCGGCGTCGCCGTGCTCGGCGTCTGCAACGGCTTCCAGATCCTGTGCGAGGCCGGCCTGCTGCCGGGCGTGCTGATGCGCAATGCCGGGCTCAAGTTCATCTGCAAGGAAGTCGAGCTCCGCGTCGAGACCACGGCGAGCCAGTTCACCCGCGGCTACGCCAAGGGACAGGTCATTCGCTCTCCCGTCGCCCATGGCGACGGCAACTACCGCACCGACGACGAAACGCTGGCCCGCCTCAAGGGCGAAGACCGCGTCGCCTTCCGCTATGTCGACAATCCGAACGGCTCGGTCGACGACATCGCCGGCATCCTGTCGGAGAAGCGCAACATCCTCGGCATGATGCCGCATCCCGAGAACCTGATCGAACCGCTGAACGGCGGCACCGACGGACGGCCGCTGTTCGAAGCGGCGCTCGCCGCCGTCGCCTGACCTTCGCCAGACTGATCCCGACAGCCACGTCCAGACCGTTTCCCGGTCCGCGCCCTGATTGACCTGAGGTTTCCGTGCTCCAGAACGACACGCCGATCACGCCCGAGCTCATCGCCAGCCATGGCCTCAAGCCCGACGAATATCAGCGCATCCTTGATCTGATCGGCCGGGAGCCCACCCTGACGGAGCTGGGCATCTTCTCGGCGATGTGGAACGAACACTGTTCCTACAAGTCGTCGAAGAAGTGGCTGCGCACCCTGCCGACGACCGGCCCGCGCGTCATCTGCGGCCCCGGCGAGAACGCCGGCGTCGTCGACATCGACGACGGCCAGGCGATCATCTTCAAGATGGAAAGCCACAACCACCCGTCCTTCATCGAGCCCTACCAGGGCGCGGCGACGGGCGTCGGCGGCATTCTGCGCGACGTCTTCACCATGGGCGCCCGCCCGGTCGCGGCCATGAACGCGCTGCGCTTCGGCGAACCGGACCATCCGAAGACCCGCCACCTCGTCTCGGGCGTCGTCGCCGGCGTCGGCGGCTACGGCAATTCCTTCGGCGTGCCG
>JAFKJZ010000440.1 GCA_017305815.1 Hyphomicrobiales bacterium | reverse complement strand
GCCGCGTCTTCATGCTCGGCATCGCCCTGTTCGGGCTCGCCTCCGCCGTCTGCGGCTTCGCCTGGTCGCCGGAAAGCCTGATCCTCGCCCGCGCCATCCAGGGCGTCGGCGGCGCTCTGATGGTGCCCGGTTCGCTGGCGCTGATCTCGGCGCATTTTCCGCCCGAGATCCGGGGAAGGGCGATCGGCACCTGGGCCGCCGCTTCGTCGATCGCGCCGGCGATCGGCCCGATCCTCGGCGGCGCGCTGGTCGATCTCGGCTCCTGGCGGGCGCTGTTCCTGATGAACGTGCCGATCGCCGTCGTCGCCTGGCTTGTCTGCCGATACCAGGTGCCGGCGGACCGCAGGGTCGCCGCTATCCGGATGGACTGGATCGGCGGCGCCTTCGCGGTGGTCGGCCTTGGCGTGCTGACCTACGGCCTCACGGAAATAGGCGCCGGCGCGGGCGGCATCCATGTCGAGCTCGCCGCCGGGCTGGCGCTTGCCGGAGCGGCCGTGCTGGTCGTCTTCATCCTCTGGGAGGCGCTCGCGCCGGCGCCGATGATGCCGCTCGGCCTCTTCGCCAGCCGTATGTTCTCCGGTGTCAATGTGCTGACGCTGCTGCTCTATTTCGCGCTGGCCGGGGCGCTGTTCTTCCTGCCGACGGCGCTGATCCAGGCGCACCGCTATCCGGCGGCCCTGGCGGGATCGGTGTTCCTGCCCTTCGTCATCGTGATGGCGCTCTTGTCGCGCTTCGGCGGCGGCCTTTCCGATCGCCTCGGTGTACGGCCCTGCCTGACCGTCGGGCCGATCCTGACGGGCATCAGTTTCCTGCTGCTGGCGCCGGCGGTGTCGGATGGGCGGTTCTGGCCGGCGCTGGTGCCGGTCATGCTGCTGATGGGGCTCGGCATGGGCATCACCGTGGCACCGCTCTCGACGGCGGTGATGAACGCCGCGCCGGAAGCGCGGCGAGGCGCGGCGTCCGGCATCAACAATGCGGTGGCGCGCGTCGCCGGGCTGATCGCGGTGGCAAGCCTCGGCATCGCCGTCAGCCATGGTTTCGACGGCGTACTGGCGGCGGCGGACGGCGACGCGGCCAGGCTGGTGCGGCAGGCAGGCTTCGGCGGCGCGCTGCCGGCGACGGACGGCGTCGACATGGCCGCCCTTCGCTCGCTATGGGAGCAGGCGACGATTGCCGGCTTTTCGGCCATCGCGATGGTCTGCGGCGTCTTCGCCCTGGCCGGTGGCGTAGTCGGCTGGATCTTCACCGGCGGGGCCGGGAAGGGCTGAGGCTGGCTTGCCCCGCCGCGACTGCCCGGACGGGCGGGACGATCCGGCGGTGCGATAGATCGAGCCACCGGCCGCCTTGGCGTCGTAGAGCGCGATATCGGCCATCCGATATGTGGTTTCGAAGTCGGGCGCGCCGTCCGATGCCGGCGCGATGCCGATGCTGGCGCCAGTGGTGACGAGCGAGTCGGCATAGCCGATCGCCTCGGAGATGCGTTCTATCAGCCGCCGCGCCGTGAACTCGGTATCGGCCTGCGGCGCGTCGATCAGAAGCGCGAACTCGTCGCCGCCCAGGCGCGCGGCGACGTCATCCTTGCCGATGCAGGCGCGGATGCGGTCGGCAATGGCGAGCAGGACGTGGTCGCCAAACTGATGGCCAAACCGGTCGTTGATCGGCTTGAACGCGTCGAGATCGATCAGCACGAAGCAGAAGCTGCGCTTCTCGCGGTTCCAGCGCTCGAAGCTCTCGATGAGAGACGTCCGGTTGGCGAGACCCGTCAGGGAATCGTGATGGGCGCGGCGGTCGAGTTCGTCCTGGCGGGCGCGAAGGCGCGAAATGTCCTGCAGCGTGCCGACCGCGCGCAGCGGCCGCCCTTCGGCGTCGCGCTCGACGATGCTTCCGCGATCGAGAACCCAGATCCAGTCGCCATTCTTGTGGCGAAAGCGCTGCTCGATGCTGTAGCGCGGCGTCCGCCCCTCGAGATGATCGGCGATGCGCCGCCGGTTCTCGGCATTGTCGTCAGGATGCCGCAGATGGTCCCAACTGCGCTCATGCGGCTCGATCTCGCCGGGCTCGTAGCCGAGGATCTCGTGCCAACTGTCGCTGAAATAGGTTTCGCCGGTGGCGATGTTCCAATCCCATACGCCTTCGCCGGATCCGGCCAGCGCATAGCGCAGCCGCTCCTGGCTCTGCTTCAGCGCGCGCGCCGACTTGTGGAGTCCGGCCATGGCCGCCGCGATGAAGAGGGTGGGGAGGGTATTGAGGCTGAGCGACAGCTCGATGCGCTGCAGCTGCCAGGCCAGCGGTTGGCTTGAATAGGCGTTCGGCCATTCGCCGGCGATGGTCAGCAGAATGATGAGCAGGGAGAGACAGGATGCCGTGATGGTCGTCGGCGCCTGCCCGAACCGGATCGCGCACCAGAGCAGCGGCGCCGTGAAGAAGCTGATCAGCGACTGGCCGCTCCACCACATGAAGACGACCGCGCCGAGGATGACGGCGACCAAAGCGAGATATTCGAGGCCGCGTGCCCAGGCGCCATGGCGCAGGGTCTGGCGGATCTCGTCGAGCCGTCCCGGCGTCGCAATCGCAAAGAAGGGCGCGAGGACCAGCAGGGCGCTGGTCATGTCGAGCCGCCACAGCATGAAAACGCTGTCGAGAACGGGCACCTGGCGGAACAAGGCGACGCCGACAGCCGCCATCACGGCGTTCGCTACCGTGGCGACCATGAGGATGGCAATCATGGTGACGACGCTGGCGATGCTCTGCAGGCCGGAGCCCAGCAGCCGCGCGCGGTGCGCCGCGATGGTCACGATGGCGATCTCGAGGATGTCGCCGAGCGCGATCCAGGTCCCGAGCGCTCCGGCGCCCGCCAGCTTCTGCAAGACGAAACCGGCCGCCGCGATGCCGGCGAGCACCCATCCCATGCGATGGATTCCGACCGAAAGGATCAGGGCCACCGCCAGTCCGTTGGCGGGCCAGAAGGCGGGGGCGCTGTTGGCGATGCGCATCAGCCATACGCCGAGACCGCCTGCCGTCACATAGAGCAACACGCCGGCGGCGAAGAACATCATGGGAAGAAGGAAGCGCTGCACCACATGCGGCCTGATGGGATCTTCGACAGACCACGCATCGCAGCTATTCGTTGAGGAAGAACGAACAGATGCGATCAACTTGCTTCGTTTTGCGTCATTGTTGGTCGATGCCGGAAACTGGCGTCGATGAAGGCAGGGCCGCGGCGCGGCGGCCCTGCCTTCACTGCTCTCGCGGGCCTTCTCAGGCGGCGCGCGTTCCCTTCCTGTCCGAGACCTGATCAGCCAGGCGTCCGGTCAGTTCGGCGAGATGATCGAAGCGGCTCGAATAGGTGCCGACGCCGGCCGTCGCCGACCGCAATTCGACGATCAGCCCGCGCATCTCCGATTCCGGGATTTCCGCCTCGACGACGTCCCAGCCGGGCCAATCCGGCTTGGCGTCGAAGCCGAGCAACTGGCCCCGGCGCTGCGTCACCATCATGTTGACCCGCGAGCTCGCCTCGGAGGGCACCGTCACCGAGACATGCAGCACCGGTTCGAGCAGGACTGGGCTGCACGCCTCCAGCGCCTCGCGCATGCCGAGCTGCGCCGCCGTGCGAAAGGCCTGATCGGAGGAATCGACGCTGTGATAGGAGCCGTCGGTGAGCTTGACGGCGACGTCGACGACCGGGAAGCCGAGCGGGCCGCGCTTCATCACGTCCTGCACGCCGGCTTCGATGGCCGGAATGTAGTTGCGCGGCACGACGCCGCCGGTGATCGCATCCTCGAACAGGAAACCATTGCCGCGGCGCTGCGGGCGGATCTCAAGGACGCAGTCGCCGAACTGGCCGTGGCCGCCGGACTGCTTCTTGTGCCGGCCACGCACCGTCGCCTCGCCGCGGATCGTCTCGCGATAGGGGATGGCGGGCGGCTTCGTCTCGACCTTGAGGCCGTAGCGCGCGGCGAGCCGCTCGAGCGCCACGCGCAGATGCATCTCGCCCTGGCCGGCGAGGCGGATCTCGCTGGCCTCCTCGTCCTGCGAGACACGCAGGGCGGGGCTTTCCTCGGCGAGGCGCAGCAGCGCGGCCGAGAGCTTGGTCTCGTCCTTGCGCTCGGCCGGCGAGACGGCGACGGCGATCACCGCCTCGGGCGCGACGAGCGGCGCGAGCTGCGCGGGCACCTGCTTGCCGGTCGCAAGCGTCATGCCGGTCGCGGCGCCGTCGAGCTTGCCGAGGCCGACGACCTCGCCGGCGGCAGCCGGTTCGCGCTTGTTCACCTGCTGGCCGAAGACGCGCAGCAGGCCGGAGACGCGGCCGACCGAGCCTTCCGGCCCCATCAGCTCGACGCCGTCCTGGATCGTGCCGCGCAGCACGCGAGAGATCGAGAGCTTGCCGGCGTGCCCGGTATGCACGGTCTTCATCACCTGCAGCACCGTCTCGGGGCCATCGCCGAGGCCGAGCCGCCCGACGGTGGCGGCGACATCCGGCGCCTCGTGGCGGATCGCCTTCAGCAAGCGGCCGACGCCATGGCCATGCAGGGCGGAGCCGATCAGCACCGGGCAGACGAGGCCGGCGCGCATGTCGACCACGAGATCCGCCAGCACATGCTCGCGTGACGGCTCGACGTCCTCCAGGAGCTCCTCCATTAGGGAATCGTCATAGTCGGCGAGCTTTTCCAGCATCGCATAGCGTTCGCGCACCTCATTGACGCGGACGTCGTCGGACATGTCGACCAGTTCGCTCGGCGCGTATTCGCGATAGATGAACGCTCGCTCCAGCGCGAGGTCGACGAAGCCGGTAACGATATCGTTCTGGCGGATGGGGATGTGGCGGAGCAGCAGCGGGACGCTGCTCGCCGGCTGCAGCAGCGCCAGCGTCTCGCGGACGCCTTTCTCGCTCTTGTCGATCTTGTTCAGGAAGAGGATGCGCGGAATTTTGAGCGCCTCCAGCCGCCGCAGGATGAGCTGCAGCGCGCCGACCTTCTTCTCGTCGGCCTCGGCGACGACAACGGCGCAGTCGACGGCGGCCAGGACCGCCTCCGCCTCATGCGCGAACTCGACCGAGCCCGGGCAGTCGAGCAGGGCGATTCGTTCGCCCATGAAGCTGGTCTCCGCGACGTTGAGCTCGACGCTCATGGCATGGGCGCGGGCTTCCGCGCCGGCGTCCCCGACCGCGGTGCCGTCGCCGACGAGACCCTGACGGTGAATGGCGCCGGTGCGCGCGAGGATCGCCTCCATCAGCGTCGTCTTGCCGCTGCCGAATGGCCCGATCAGGGCGATCGCCTTGGGGCCGGCGCTTCTGCCGACACCACCTCCGTTCCTGTCCGTCATCGCTTCCTCCGTTCATGAAATGTTCTTGTGGCATTCTCATGTCTTGGACGCGTGGACCGGAGCCAGAGACCCGGCCCGCAAACGGATCGTCTCAGGGAAAGCCGGGCATGGCAAGGCGGTGTGAAAACGCGAATTCGTGTGGCCCGGAAACGACGAAGGCCCGCGCCGATGGCGCGGGCCTTCTGATCCCGAAGGAATGAAGCGCGAGAACCAGGTCTTAGTTGACCGGGTCGAGCAGCAGGGCAGCGCCGCCGGCGGCGACGTTCAGGCCGATCTGGCCGGTGGCGCTGATCGGCTGCAGGGCGATCGAGCCGCGAGTGCCGCCGAACAGGACGTTGGTGCCGATGCCGGCGCCGACGGTCGCCTCGGCGGTCGCGCCGAGATAGAGACCGCCAAGCGAGCCGCGGTGGTAGCCGGCGGTCGGAGCGAACACGGCCCAGATCAGGCGGCTCTGGCTGGTGTAGCCGAGGTCGACGCCCAGCTTCTTGATGTTGCCGACGTAATCCTCGGCGCGGCCGCCATTCGGCTTGAACGTGCAGGCGACTTCCTTGGCCGAGGCGATGACGTAGCCGAGGCCCGAATTGATGTCGCAGGTCAGCATGCCGATGCGAATGCCGTTGCGGCCGTCTTCGTAAACCGGGGCGACGATGTCGGCGGCCTTGGCGACACCCATGCCGGCCAGCACGACAGCGGTAGCCGCTGCAATAGACTTAAGGGAAACAAACTTCGCCATAATCAATTTTTCCTTTCGTGTTACGGCCCGGTCTCCCGAGCCGCGATGCGGATTCCGTCGGTGGGGGTTCGGCGGAACCGCGGGTGACGACCGCGCTTGGTCCTACAACGGGCCTTGCAGCGGTTCGATCCCATCGACATAGGACTTAGGTTCGTCATGACAAACGTTTGAGGGCGGCGCAAGTGACAACGCTCACAAGCCTTGCCATTCGGTTAACGCACTGGAGCTTTGCATGCTGACTGCCTACGCGATTTCAGCAACCGGCCTCGCACCGATCTCGATCGACGCGCCGGCGGCCGGCACGTCGGCCGCCTGGCTCGACCTCTTCGCGCCGACTGCCGAGGAAGAGCACGCCGCCGAAGCCTTTCTCGGCGCTTTGGTGCCAACGCGCGAGGAGACTCAGGAGATCGAGTTCTCCAGCCGCTTCTATGTCGAGAACGGCGTCGTGTTCATGACGGCGAGCGTGCTCGCCGGTCTCGACGCCGGTCATCCCGTGCTGACGCCGTTCACCTTTGGCGTCGGAAAGACGAAAATAGTTACCTTGCGCTACGAGGACATGAAGGCGTTTCGCCAGTTCCTCGCCATCGCGCCGAAGCCCGACAGCGGCTGCGGCACCCCGGCCGGCATCTTCAACGGACTGCTCGAGGCCTTCATAGCCCGCACGGCGGACGTGCTCGAGCACATCGCCCAGGCGGTCGACCGCATCAACAGCGAGATATTCACCCGCAAGGCCAGCGAGCGGATCCGCTCCAAGCGGCTCTCCATCCTGATCGGCGCGATCGGCATGCAGGGCGACCTCGCCTCGAAGGCGCGCGAGAGCCTCTCCTCGCTGGAGCGGCTCGCCCAATATGCCGCCGCCATGCTGCCGGACCTGAAGAACGGCAACAATGCGCGGCTGAAGCTGGCGCTGCGCGACGTGCGCTCGCTCGAGGACCATGTCAATTTCGTCCTGAACAAGATCACCTTCCTGCTCGACGCGACGCTCGGCCTCGTCGCCAACCAGCAGAACCAGGTGGTGAGCGTGCTGACGGTCGCCTCGACCATCCTGATGCCGCCGACGCTGATCGGCACGATCTACGGCATGAACTTCAAGGACATGCCGGAGCTCGGCTGGGGCTTCGGCTATCCGCTGGCGCTGGTGATCATGGTGGTGTCGGCGCTGGTGCCGTTCCTCTATTTCAAGCGGCGCGGCTGGCTATAGCCGAATTGCCGCTCGTGCCTAGAGATAGGGCGTCAGCAGCCGGGTGGCGGCGTCGCGCAGGCGGGTCGGCAGGCGGCGGCGACGCAGTTCCGCCAGCGTGACGGGTCGCCCCTTGGCCTGTTTGTGGTCGATCAGCCGGTCGATCACGTCCGCGAACGCGGCGTCATAAGCCTCGACGTTGAACTCGAAGTTGAGCCGCAGGCTGCGCGCATCCCAATTGGCGCTGCCGAAGAGCGCCCAGGCGCCGTCAACGGTCATCAGCTTGGAGTGGTCGAAGGGCGGCTCGGCACGGCTGATGCGGCAGCCGGAACGGATCAGCGGCGACAGCGAGGCGTTCATCGCCCAGTCCATGTAGGCCTGGTCGGAGATCTCGGGCAGCAGGATTTCGACCGAGACGCCACGCAGCGCTGCCAGCGCCAGCTGCGAATTGATGCGTTCGTCCGGCAGGAAATAGGGCGTGACGATGCGGATGCGCCGCTCGGCGCGGGCGATCGCCGCCGCCATCGTCCACATCAGCTTCTCATTGTCCTCGTCCGGACCGCTGGCAATGCCGCGCGCCGGGATCGAGCCGGCGCCGCCGATTTCCGGGAACCAGGCCGGACCCTCGAGCAGTTCGTTGGCGGTAAACGCCCAGTCCTCGGCGAAGGTCTCCATCAGGTGCGAGACCACCGGGCCCTCGACGCGGAAATGCACGTCCTGCACGGCGCGGTCCATCGGGATGGTGATGTCGCGGTAGAGATTGCCGGCGCTGATGTTCATGCCGCCGGTGAAGCCGTGGCTGCCGTCGACCACCATCACCTTCTTGTGGTTGCGGAGGTTGATGAACGACATCTTCCAGGGCGCGACCTCATGCAGGAAGCGGGCGACCGGGACCTTGGCGGCGAGCAGCCGGTCATAGGCTGGGTTCTTCAGGTATCCGCCGCCGATGCCGTCGAGCAGAACCCGCACGGCGATGCCGCGCCCATGCGCCGCGATCAGCGCGTCGATGATCGGCGCGCCGCCGAGATCGTCATGGAAGATGTAGCCGGAGATGCCGACGCTCGTCGTCGCCGCGTCGATGGCGCGTATCATCTCGGGATAGGCGGCGTGGCCGTCAACCAGAGGCGTGATGCCGTTGCCGGCCAGCAGCGGCCGGCCGGTGATCCGGAGCCCGAACTTCGCCAGGGGCTCCAGATGTTCGTCTTCGCCATGGGCGACGTCGGCCGGGGTCAGCGCGAAGCGCGATTCCGGCGGGTCGATGTCGTCGCCCGGGCTGGAAAGCTTGATCGCCTTGCGACGGACCCGGTTGACGCCGAGCATGACGTAAAGAAGGGCGCCGATATAGGGCGACAGCCAGGCGAGGCCGATCCAGGCGACGGTCGACTGCGGGTTCAGCCGGGTCAGCAGAGCGTGGATCGTCACCGCCGCGGCGAAGACGATGTGCAGGAACGAGAAGAAGAGGGCGAGATGATTGGCCGTCATGGCCTGCCTGACGCTTGAGCGGGGAGGGGACCGCGATCAGGGAGCACCATTGACCTCCACGACGTTGCGGTCGGGGTCGCGCAGGTAGAGCTGCGGGAAACCGGCGGGACCGTCGCGCAGTACGTAGAGGCGCATCGGATCGTTCGCGTCCGGGCCCTCGTGGAAGCCCTGCGCCAGCAGGTGGTCGAGGATGGCGTAGAAGTCGCGCGTGTGGAACGAGAAGTGGACGTCGTTGTTGTCGATCGCCTCGTTGGCGCGATAGGTGCCCTGCGGGTAGAGGATCAGGTGGATCTGCTGGCCATGGCAGTCGAGCCAGGCGCCCTGCGTCCTGAAGGGCGGGCGCGGCAGGCGCTCGAGGCCGAACGCCTTCTGGTAGAAGGCGACCGATCGCTCGAGGTCAGTCACGACGATAGAGACGTGGTGAAGGCGCAGATCAAGCATCGAAGCCGGTTCCCCCGGAGTGGCGCGAAATTCGGCAGGAGGATACGACCTGCGGGAGGTTCTGTCTTCCCGCATGTGCAGCGACGCGCCGAGACGATGCCCGCGGATGGGGAACGCGTCCGGGGGAGGCGACGCGACCGCGCCGTGGCGCGGTCGCGAGGGGTAGAGCAGAGCGGCCGCGGCCGCCCGTCATTGCCTTAGCGAAGGTTGCCGCAGAAGCGCTGGATGCGCGTGCAGGCTTCTTCCAGCGCCTCGGTCGAGGTGGCGTAGGAGATGCGGAAATAGGGCGCCAGGCCGAAGGCCGAGCCCTGCACCACCGCGACGCCTTCCTCTTCCAGCAGCGCCGTGACGAAGTCCTCGTCGGTCTTCAGCAGCTTGCCGCCGGCCGTCGTCTTGCCGAGCGTGCCGGCGCAGGACGGGAACACGTAGAACGCGCCTTCCGGGTTCGGGCAGACGATGCCGTTCGCCTGGTTCAGCATCGAGACGACGAGGTCGCGGCGCTTCTTGAAGATCTCGGCGTTCTTCGGGATGTAGTCCTGCGGGCCGTTCAGCGCCTCGACCGCCGCCCACTGCGAGATCGAGGACGGGTTCGAGGTCGACTGCGACTGGATCGTGCCGATCGCCTTGATCAGCTCGACCGGGCCGCCGGCATAGCCGATGCGCCAACCGGTCATGGCATAGGCCTTCGAGACTCCGTTCACCGTCAGCGTGCGGTCATAGAGCTTCGGCTCGACCTCGGCGATGGTCGAGAACTCGAAGCCGTCGAAGACGAGGTGCTCGTACATGTCGTCGGTCATGATCCAGACCTGCGGATACTTGAGCAGCACGTCGGCGAGCGCCCGCAGCTCGGTGCGCGTATAGCCCGCGCCCGAGGGGTTCGACGGCGAGTTCAGGATCAGCCACTTGGTCTTCGGCGTGATCGCGGCTTCGAGCGCCTCCGGGCCGATCTTGAAGCCGCTCGACTGCGGGCCGACGATCTCGACCGGCGTACCGCCGCCGAGCGCCACGATCTCCGGGTAGGACACCCAGTAAGGCGCCGGGATGATGACCTCGTCGCCGGGGTTCAGCGTCGCCATCAGCGCGTTGTAGAGCACCTGCTTGCCGCCCGTGCCGACCGTGATCTGGTTCGGGGCGTAGGTCAGGTTGTTCTCGCGCTTGAACTTGGCTGAGATCGCCGCCTTCACCTCCGGAATGCCGTCGACGGCGGTGTACTTCGTCTTGCCCTCGAGGATCGCCGCGATCGCGGCTTCCTTGATGTTC
>JAFKJZ010000201.1 GCA_017305815.1 Hyphomicrobiales bacterium | reverse complement strand
CGACCGCATCAAGATCGAGATCAACGAGGCCGATGTGCGCACCGATACCATGCGCTCCGGCGGCGCCGGCGGCCAGCACGTCAATAAAACGGAATCCGCCGTGCGCTTGACGCACATTCCCACCGGCATTGCCGTGGTCTGCCAGCAGGAGCGTTCGCAACATAAGAACCGCGCTCAGGCGTGGGATATGTTGCGTGCGCGCCTCTACAACATCGAACTGAAAAGGCGCGAGGATCAGGCCGCGGCCGAGCAGGCGGCGAAGACCGACATCGGCTGGGGGCACCAGATCCGCTCTTACGTGTTGCAGCCCTATCAGATGGTGAAGGATCTGCGCACCGGCGTGACGTCGCCAACCCCGAGCGAAGTGCTTGATGGCGATCTCGATCCATTCATGGCGGCGGTGCTGGCGCAGCGCGCTTTCGGCGGTGGTCCGGAGAACGTCGAGGACGTCGAGTAGTAGTCACGCACCACCGTGGCGCATTTGATTTATTTGCCGCGCGGCAGCGATACCTCTCGTTCAAACTCTGCGACGTAGCCTTTCGCAGTCGGTGATCGACCTGCTGAATCCATTGGCGTTCGCTGCTGCCGATGGCTGTATCGAATTGTCTGAGTTGTCCAGAATCGGACGCAGAACTGGGCGGCTTGGGCCGCCCATTTTTTTGAGATCGCCGACTACAGCAGGCCGCCGAGCCGCACGCCCGCGCGCAGGAACCGCTGCGGATCCACTGCCTCGCCGTCGATCCGTGTTTCGTAATGCAGATGCGGTCCGGTCGAGCGGCCAGTGGACCCGATCCGCCCAACAAGTTGTCCGATTTTGACGTGTTGTCCGACCCTGACGTCGATCGCCGACATATGGCCGTAGCGGGTCGCAAATCCGTTGCCGTGACTGATTTCGACCATGTTGCCGTAGCCACCGTTCCAGCCGGCGACGGTCACGGTGCCGTCGGCGGTGGCGCGAACCGGATCGCCGGTGGTGCCACGCATGTCGAGGCCGGTGTGCATCGCCGGGCGCCCGAGGAACGGATCCGGCCGCACGCCCATGTTCCAGTCCCGCACCCGCGCGCGACGGAACCCTCCCGCGCGCCAACCATCCGAGATTACCATGGCGCTATCGATCTATGAGGTTTCGATCCCGGTCTTCCTCCGGGCCTTCGGCAATCTGGAAGCCATCCTCGACAAGGCTGCGGCGCAGAGCGCGGCGGACGGCGCCGATCCGCAAAAGCTGGTCGAGGCGAGACTCGCGCCCGACATGCTGCCGCTCGCCGGACAGATCCAGCGCGCCAGCGACACCGCCAAGGGCGCCGGCGCCCGCCTTTCCGGCGTCGACAATCCGAGCTTCGCCGACACGGAGACGACGATCGCCGAGCTCAGGGCCCGCATCGGCCGCACCGTCGATTTCCTGAAGTCGATACCGCCCGAGGCCTTCGACGGCGGCGAGGCGCGGACGATCTCGATGAGAAACGGCGCGGTGCAGCTCGACGGCAAGGCGTATCTGCTCGGCCATGCGCTGCCGAACTTCTTCTTCCACGTGACGACAGCCTACGACATCCTGCGCCACAAAGGCATCGCCATCGGCAAGGCCGACTATCTCGGCAAGCTGTAGCCGCGGCGCGAAAGCCGGCACGCGGTCATGCGGGACCGGTCAACCGGTCCTTTTCGGCAAGAGCCCCGGTGACGACGAGGCTCGAGAACGCCACGACGGCGAAGGCCATTGCGATTCTGCGGGGCATGGCACCCTCCTTACAGAAACCGCCATACTAGCAGACATTCCGTAACGGGAGGATGACCGCCGTCACAGCCGGCCGCTCAGCCTCCGGTCAGCGTGCGGCGGACGGCGTCGCGCCAGCCGGCGAGCTTCGCCTCGCGGAGGTCCGCCGCCATGTGCGGCAGGAACTGTTGGTTGAGCCGCCAGCTCGCCGCGAAGCCGTCTTCGGCCGGCCAGACGCCGACCTGCCGGCCGGCGAGCCAGGCGGCGCCCAGCGCCGTCGTCTCCAGAACCACCGGCCGATCGACCGGCGCGTCGAGGATGTCGGCGAGACGCTGCATGGTCCAGTCGCTCGCCACCATGCCGCCGTCGACGCGCAGCACGGTCTCCCCGGCGCGGGTCCAGTCGCGCCGCATGGCGTCGAGCAGGTCTCGCGTCTGGTAGCAGACGGATTCGAGCGCCGCGCGCACGAACTCGTTCGGTCCGGTATTGCGCGTCAGGCCGAACAGCGCGCCGCGCGCTTCGGCGTCCCACCACGGCGCGCCGAGGCCGGTAAAGGCCGGCACGAGATAGACGTTCTGGTGCGGGTCCGCCTCGGCCGCCATCGGGCCGGCCTGATCGGCGCGCTCCAGCATGCGCAGTCCGTCGCGCAGCCATTGCACCGCCGCGCCGGCGACGAAGATCGAGCCTTCCAGCGCATATGTCGTCTTGCCGTCGAGCCGGTAGGCGATGGTGGTGAGCAGCCGGTTCTTCGACTGGACCAGGTCCGCGCCGGTGTTGAGCAAAGCGAAGCAGCCTGTGCCATAGGTCGATTTCAGCATGCCGGGCCGGAAGCAGGCCTGGCCGAGCGTCGCGGCGTGCTGGTCGCCGGCGATGCCGGCAATGCGAACGGCGGCTCCGACCACCGCCGGGTCGGTGACGCCGAAATCGGCGGCCGAATCGCGCACCTCCGGCAGGATCGCGCGCGGCACGCCGAACAGCGCCAAAAGCTCGTCGTCCCATTCGCCGCTGCGGATATCGAACAGCAGCGTCCGCGACGCGTTGGTGGCGTCGGTCGCGTGCACGCGACCGCCGGTGAGCCGCCAGAGCAGGAAGGTGTCGACCGTGCCGAAGGCGAGTTCGCCCCGTTCGGCACGGGCGCGGGCGCCGGGCACCTGGTCGAGGATC
>JAFKJZ010000200.1 GCA_017305815.1 Hyphomicrobiales bacterium | reverse complement strand
CAGCGGACCTTCGGGCCGGTGACGGTCAACCAGCTTGGCCAGCTGCCGGCGGCGACCATCTCCTTCAACCTGCCGGACGGCGTCGCGCTCGGCGACGCCACCGCCCAGGTCGAGGTGCTGAAGCAGCAGATCGGCGTGCCGGCCAGCGTCTATACCTCCTATGCCGGCACGGCGCAGGTGTTCCAGCAGTCGCTGGCGACGCAGGGCCTGCTGATCTCCGCGGCGATCCTGACCATCTATGTCGTTCTCGGCATGCTCTATGAGAGCTTCATCCATCCGCTGACCATCCTGTCCGGCCTGCCGGCGGCGGCGTTCGGCGCGCTGGTGGCGCTGAAATGGGCCGGGCTCGACCTCTCGGTGATCGCCCTGATCGGCATCCTGATGCTGATCGGCATCGTCAAGAAGAACGCGATCATGATGGTCGACGTCGCCATCGACGGCCAGCGCGAGGGGGGCCTCGAGCCCGAGGCGGCGATCCACCGCGCCGCGGTGCGCCGGTTCCGGCCGATCATGATGACGACCTTCGCGGCGCTGTTCGGCGCGGTGCCGATCGCGCTCGGCACGGGCGCCAGCGCCGAGCTGCGCCAGCCGCTCGGCATAGCGGTGGTCGGCGGCCTGCTCGTCTCGCAGCTTCTGACGCTGTTCATCACGCCGGTCATCTATATCGAGATGGAGCGCTTCAGCCGCTTCCTGTCGAGCCTGCGCCACCGCACGGCCGCGAAGCCCGGCACCGAGCCGGCCGCGCCCGAGACGGGAGCCCAGCCGCTGCCGCAGCCGGCGGCGGAGTAGGTCGAGGCAGTGCGGCACGAGCCTAGAAAAGTCCGCGCCGCGCACTGGCGGAATCGTTCGGTTCGGCATCTATTGATGGATGCCTCCATCCTGCGAGCCGACCGTCCATGCGCATCCTCGTCGTCGAGAACTATCAAGCCACGTCGCTCGGCCTGATCCGGCCGGCGCTCGCCGCCGCCGGGGCGGTGATCGATGTCCGCCAGGCGCATGAGGGCGATCCGTTGCCCGATGCGCCGGACGGCTACGACGCGATCATCGTGCTGGGCGGCGGCCAAAGCGCGGTCGACGACGAGAAGCATCCCTACCTGCCGCGCCTCGCCAGGCTGATGCGGGCCTTCGGCGACGCCGACAAGTCCGTGCTCGGCATCTGCCTCGGTTCGCAGATTCTGGCGCGCGGCTACGGCGCCCGCAACGTTCTCGGCCGGCCGACCGAGTTCGGCTGGCAGGAGGTCCTGGCTGGATGGCGTGGTCATGTGATGCTCCCGGTAGTTCGGCGGCCGCCTTTCGGCACGTTCTACCTTACTAAATTACTTGAAGCTTCAATTTATTCCTAACGAACGATGGTGCCCCGCAGAACCACGTGGCTAAGTTCACGCACGGTAGCCAGGGCGCGGCGGGGATCCTCCCTGCAAAGCACGACGTCGGCACTCGCCCCTTCGCTGACGCCCTCGGCCTGCAGGTCATAGCGGAGCAGGACGGCGGCCTGTACCTGGGCCGCCTGGGGAAGCCGGTGGTCCATCTGGCTCCCGCAGCGGGCTTGCAGCTGCCCGGGCGCGGGGAAGCGGGGCTGTTCCACACCGCAGTCCTGTTCGAGGACCAAGCGTCCCTCGCCGCCACCATTGCCACGGCCGCGCAG
Source organism: Hyphomicrobiales bacterium (assembly GCA_017305815.1). Classification (GTDB taxonomy): domain Bacteria; phylum Pseudomonadota; class Alphaproteobacteria; order Rhizobiales; family Kaistiaceae; genus Kaistia; species Kaistia nematophila. The sequence continues at coordinate 74 of JAFKJZ010000200.1, read as the reverse complement.
TACGAACCCCGCGCGTTCGTTGGCAGCGCTGACCACTTGGTGAGCGAAGCCTTCTACTTCACCGACCCCGAAGG
>JAFKJZ010000199.1 GCA_017305815.1 Hyphomicrobiales bacterium | reverse complement strand
GCGTTCCCCAGGGCAAAGCACTCGATATCGCCGAAGCCGCTCCGGTGGAGGGTTTTGACGCCAGCCTTTCGGGCGCGTCCTCCTACGCTGCCATCCAGGACGCCGACGTCGTCATCGTCACCGCAGGCGTGCCGCGCAAGCCGGGCATGAGCCGCGACGATCTTCTCGGCATCAATCTCCAGGTCATGGAGCAGGTCGGCGCCGGCCTGAAGAAGTACGCCCCGAACGCCTTCGTCATCTGCATCACCAACCCGCTCGACGCGATGGTGTGGGCGCTGCAGAAGTTCTCCGGCCTGCCGGCGAACAAGGTGGTTGGCATGGCCGGCGTGCTCGACTCGGCCCGCTTCCGTTATTTCCTGGCCGAAGAGTTCAAGGTCTCCGTCGAGGACGTGACGGCCTTCGTGCTCGGCGGCCATGGCGACACCATGGTGCCGCTGACCCGCTATTCGACCGTTGCCGGCATCCCGCTCACCGACCTGGTCAAGCTCGGCTGGATCGAGAAGGATCGCCTGGAAGAGATCGTCCAGCGCACGCGCGACGGCGGCGCCGAGGTCGTGAACCTGCTCAAGACCGGCTCTGCCTTCTACGCGCCCGCCGCTTCGGCGATCGTCATGGCCGAGAGCTACCTCAAGGACAAGAAGCGTGTCCTGCCGGCGGCAGCCCTGCTCGACGGCCAGTACGGCATCAAGGGTCGCTACATCGGCGTGCCGATCGTCATCGGCGCCAACGGCGTCGAGCGGATCATCGAGATCGAGCTGAACAAGTCCGAGCAGGCCATGCTCGACAAGTCGGTCGCCTCGGTCGAGGGTCTGGTCGAGGCCTGCGTCAAGATTGCCCCGGCTCTCGGCGCCTGATCGCCCGAGCCCGCACCAGAGACAACAGCCCCAAAAGGCGGAACGTCATCGATGAATATTCATGAGTATCAGGCGAAGGCGGTGCTGAAGGAATTCGGCGCCCCCGTATCGCGCGGCATCGCCATCTTCACTCCCGAGGAAGCCGAGGCAGCCGCCAAGGAACTCGGCGGCCCGCTCTGGGTCGTCAAGTCGCAGATCCATGCCGGCGGTCGCGGCAAGGGCAAGTTCAAGGAAGCCGCGGCTGGCGAGAAGGGCGGCGTCCGCCTCGCCAAGTCGATCGACGAGGTCAAGGCCTTCGCGGGCCAGATGCTCGGCAACACGCTGGTGACCATCCAGACCGGCCCGGCCGGCAAGCAGGTCAACCGCCTCTACATCGAGGACGGCTCTGATATCGAGAAGGAGTTCTACCTCTCGCTGCTCGTCGACCGCGAGACCTCGCGCGTCGCCTTCGTCGTTTCGACCGAAGGCGGCATGGACATCGAGGAAGTCGCCCATTCGACGCCCGAGAAGATCAAGACCTTCTCCGTCGATCCGGCGACCGGCATCATGCCGCATCACGGCCTGACCGTCGCCAAGGCGCTCGGCCTCAGCGGCGCGCTCGCCAAGCAGGCGAACGACGTCGTCGCCAAGCTCTATGCGGCCTTCGTCGCCAAGGACATGGCGATGCTCGAGGTCAACCCGCTGATCGTCACCAAGGACGGCAACCTCAAGGTGCTCGACGCCAAGGTGTCGTTCGACTCCAACTCGCTCTACCGTCAGCCCGACGTCGTCGCGCTGCGCGACGAGACCGAGGAAGACGCCAAGGAGATCGAGGCGTCGAAGTATGACCTCGCCTATATCGCGCTCGACGGCTCGATCGGCTGCATGGTCAAC
>JAFKJZ010000198.1 GCA_017305815.1 Hyphomicrobiales bacterium | reverse complement strand
GATCGCGACTGGCGACGCCGTGCGCCTGACGGTCGATCACGCCCGCCGCGGCACGATCCGCTCCAACCATTCGGCCACCCACCTGCTGCATGCGGCGCTGCGCCGGGTGCTCGGCGACCATGTCGCGCAGAAGGGCTCGATGGTGGCGCCGGAGCGTCTCCGCTTCGACTTCAGCCATCCGAAGCCGATCGACGAGGCGGAACTCGCCGCCGTCGAGGAGATCGCCAACGCGATCGTGCTGCAGGACGCTCCGGTGGTGACCCGCCTGATGGATCGCGAAGAGGCGATGCATTCGGGCGCGATGGCGCTGTTCGGCGAGAAGTATGGCGACGAGGTTCGCGTCGTCTCGATGGGCGAAGAGAACGGCAAGGCCTATTCGGTCGAGCTTTGCGGCGGCACCCATGTCGGCCGCACCGGCGAGATCGGCCTTGTGACCTTCGTCGGCGAAAGCGCGGTCGCGGCCGGCGTTCGCCGTGTCGAGGCGCTGACCGGCAAGGCGGCGCGCGAGCATCTCGAACTGCAGGACAAGCGCCTGAAGGCCGTGGCGGCCGCGCTCAAGGTCCGTCCGGACGAGGCGGCGGAGCGGGTGCAGTCGCTGGTCGACGACAAGCGCCGCCTCGAGCGCGAACTGGCGGAAGCGAAGAAGAAGCTGGCGCTCGGCGGTGGCGGCGGCCCGGCGGCCGGCGACGGCGTGCGCGAGGTCGGTTCGGTGCGCTATCTCGGCCGGGTCGTGTCGGGGATTTCGCCGAAGGACTTGAAGGGGCTCGTCGACGACGCCAAGAAGTCCGTGGGCTCGGGCATCGTCGCGATCGTCGGCGTCTCGGATGATGGCAAGGCCGGCCTGGTCGTCGGCGTCAGCGAGGATCTCGTCGGCCAGTACAGTGCCATCGATCTGGTTCGCGCCGGTTCGGATGCGCTCGGAGGCAAGGGCGGCGGCGGTCGTCCGGACATGGCCCAGGCTGGCGGCCCGGATGGCGGCAAGGCGGATGCCGCGCTCGCCGCGATCGAGGCGGTTCTCGCCGGCTAAGCGGCCGGAGAGCGAAGGGTATACGGGTTCGCGCGGGCATCGCGCGAACCGAAGAGCACGGTGTTCGGCACCCAGGTGAGGATGGCGCTGTGGAAAATCTCGCGGCGGGCAGGGAACTCCTGATCTTCCTGGTCGCCGCGGGCATCGTCGTGCCTCTGTTCCAGTTCATGCGCCTCGGCGTCGTGCTCGGCTTCCTTATCGCCGGCATCGCCGTGGGGCCGGGCGGCTTCGGCCATCTGGCCCAGACCTGGCCGATCTTCGGCTACGCCGCGATCACCGACGTGACGCGGCTGCAGACACTCGGCGATCTCGGCGTCCTGTTCCTGCTCTTCACCATCGGTCTCGAGCTGTCGCTGGGCCGGCTCGCGTCCATCGGCAAGATGATGGTGCAGGTTGGCGGCCTGCAGGTGGTTCTCGCCACGGCCGTCATCTACGCCCTCGCCGCATGGGCCGGCTTCCAGTTCGACGATTCGCTGGTGCTCGGCATGGCCTTCGCCCTGTCCTCGACCGCCATCGTCACGCAGTCGCTGATCGAACGGAAGCGGCTGGTGGCGCCCTCGGGCCGCATCACCCTCGGCGTGCTGATCCTGCAGGACCTGACGGTCGTGCCGATCGTCATCGTCGTGGGCATCCTGGGCACGGCCGGAGCGACGGCGGGCGCTAGCGTCGGGCTGGCGCTCGTCCAGGGCATCGGCATTGC
>JAFKJZ010000197.1 GCA_017305815.1 Hyphomicrobiales bacterium | reverse complement strand
ATACATCCTTTGCCGAACGCGAACGGATCCTCGGTCCTTCGTGTCGCGCGGATCGATGTTTTCTCGATCTGCATGCCGGGATGTACTGGATATAGGAGGTTGGCTTCCTCGCTCCTCCGTCCGTGGACAGAGCCCTCCAGCTCGGAAAACTCTCTATAGACAGTATATCTCTTGCGGAGAACTCCTGTGGGGAGCTTTCCGTTCAGATGTTCCTCAATCCAGGCGTAACACCTTGTTTAAATTCAAGGTTCCTATACGCGGCCTCCCCTACGCTATTGTGCGACGAATAGGGCCGTCAAGCGTAAATCGTCGGCAAAACATTATCGGCGGGAGCGCGTTGACTATTTTGACAGCGCTGTCATGATTGCTCTCTCAAGCTCGCGCTTCGACGAGCAGGGAGGGAGGGAATAGATGTCTGAAGACAAGCATTCCAAGTCGCGCCGTGACTTTTTCCGCACCGCCGGCGTCACCGCCGCCGGTAGCGCCGCCGCCATGCTGGGCGGCCTCGGCATCAGCCCCGCGATGGCGCAGGAGATGGCCGCCGCGACCGGGCGTTCCGAGAAGCCGCTGAAGGCGGCCTTCTCCAATGCCGGCCTGCAGGCGACCTGGTGCGCCCAGGGCAAGCAGGCTGCCGAGCACTGGGGCAAGCTCTTCAACGTCGAGGTCACCTGGTTCGACGGCCAGCTCGACGCGGTCAAGCAGCGCGCCGCCATCGACAACATGGCTTCGCAGAAGTGGGACTTTGTCGCGATTCAGGCCTTCGGCATCGGCACGCTGATCCAGCCGGTGCAGAAGATGATCGACGCCGGCATCCCGGTCATCGACATGGACACGCTGATCGCCCCGCTGGAGAAGATCAACGTCCACACCTTCCTCGCCCCGAACAACGAGTTCATGGGCGCCGCGGTGACCCAGGCTCTCGTCTCCAAGCTCGGCGGCAAGGGCAAGATCATCATGACGCAGGGCGCGCTCGGCCATACCGGCGCCCAGGGTCGCGCCGCCGGCTTCAAGTCGGTGATCGCCAACAATCCCGGCATGGAAGTGCTCGACGACCAGCCGGCCGATTGGGACGTCACCAAGGCTTCTCGCCTGTGGGACACCTATCTGACGAAGTACCCGCAGATCGACGCGGCCTTCTTCCACAATGACGACATGGCGCTCGCCGCCTACAACGTCATGAAGTCGCGCGGCCGCACCGACATCCTGATCGGCGGCGTCGACGCCATGCCCCCGGCGATCGCCGCTGTCGCCGATGGCCGCATGTACGCGACCGTCCGCAACCCGTCCTCCCGTATCCATGGCGGCGCCATCGTCGCCGGCGTCGCCGCTGTCGTCAGCGGCGAGAAGACGGGCGAGGGCATTCCGAAGAATGTCGTCACCGATGGTCCCGTCGTCACCAAGGACAATGCTGCCGGCATGCAGTGGATGCAGAACCACTTCCTGATCTGATCCATCCGCATGAGCGGTCTCTTCCGGACGAGTACGGTTCGTCGGAAGGGGCCGCGACGGTTCCCTGACAGGCGATGGCGGCCGGGCTGATCCGGCCGTCACCGTCGTCATGAGACCGTTTCCTGCCGTCGAACCGGTGAAACTGATGACGACCGATCCGCTTGATCCGAGCCGCGAAACGCCGCGCCTGCAGATGCAGGGCATCTCCAAATCCTTCGGCGGCGTCACGGCGTTGCGTGAAGTCGATTTCACGCTGCGCTCCGGCGAAATTCACGGCCTC
>JAFKJZ010000196.1 GCA_017305815.1 Hyphomicrobiales bacterium | reverse complement strand
CCGCGAACCGGGTGGAGGAGGCCATCCTCGCCGAAGGCCGCCCAGTCGTCGCGTTCGTGCAGGATGCCGATATCGAGGGGCGCCAGCGCCTGCACGTAGAAATCGCGGCTTCTCAGGAAGTTGCGAACATTGAAGCCGACATGATCGAACGGCATGCCTTCACCCCGTCGCCAGCAACTGCGCCCGCTTCGCTTCGATCTGGCCGATCGCGTCGACGACGGCGTCGAAGGTAAGCAGCGTCGAGGCGTGCCGGGCCTTGTAGTCACGAACGGGCTCCAGGAACTTCAGGTCCTCGAAGCGGCCCTCCGGCGGCGCACCGTTTTCCTTCAGCATGCGCTGCATGGTTTCGCGCAGCGCCCGCAGGGTCGCGGCATCCGTACCGACGATATGGCGCGCCATGATCGACGACGATGCCTGGCCGAGGGCGCAGGCGCGCACCTCGTGGCTGAAATCGCTGACGACATCGCCGTCCATCTTCAGATGCACGGTGACGGTCGAGCCGCAGAGCTTCGAATGCGCCGTCGCGCTCGCATCCGGCTGATCGAGCCGGCCGAGCCGCGTCAGGTTGGCGGCGAATTCCAGGATCCGCGCATTGTAGATGTCGTCGATCATTGCGACCTCCTGGCGCCAATATAGAAACTCGCCAACCGAGGGACCAGATAGTAGGACTGCGGCCAACACGTCGCATCATCGGCCCGATCGGGACCCTCCGCCCGCATCCGGCCCAGTCGGAGTACCCCCATGGACGCCAAGAGCCCCGAGACGTCGCCGAAGCCGCGCGCAACCCTCCGTCCGAGCCGAGAAGAGGCCGAGGCCGCCGTCCGCACGCTGATCGCCTGGGCCGGCGACGATCCAACCCGCGAGGGCCTCATCGATACGCCGAAGCGCGTCGCCAAGGCGTTCGGCGAGTTCTACAAGGGCTATCACGAGGATGCCGCCGAGACGCTCGACCGCGTGTTCGACGAGGCCGGCGGCTATGACGACATCATCCTCGTGCGCGACATCCCCTTCTTTTCGCATTGCGAGCACCACATGGTGCCGTTCATCGGCAAGGCGCATATCGCCTATTACCCGAAGGGCGGCGTCGTCGGCCTGTCCAAGCTGGCCCGCGTCGTCGACATCTTCGCCCGCCGGCTGCAAATGCAGGAGCGGCTGACCAACCAGATCGCCGAGGCCATCGATACCGGCCTCGATCCACGCGGCGTCGCCGTGATGCTGGAAGCCGAGCATCATTGCGTCTCGATGCGCGGCGCCCACAAATCGGGCGTCTCGACGATCACCACCAGCTTCACCGGCATCTTCCACAAGGACCCGGCCGAGCGCGCCCGCTTCCTGTCGCTGGTCCAGCACCGCTAGGCCCACCCGCCCGCCTGTCGCCGCCTTTTCCGCTTCCTTCGCCGCCGAGCCGGCGCTATGGCAGCTACAACCTGCCGGAGTAGACCATGACCACGACGATATTCGCCGCACCGGGCTCGCATGCCGAGGTCGAGGAGGGCACCGCCCTGACGCCGCGCTTCGGCGCCGACGGCCTGATCGCGGCGGTCGTCACCGATTTCGACACCGGCGACGTCGTCATGCTGGCGTGGATGAACGCCGAGGCGCTGGCGAAGACGATCGAGACCGGCGAAGGCTGGTACTGGAGCCGCTCGCGCAAGGAGCTCTGGCACAAGGGCGCCACCAGCGGCCACGCCCAGACGGTCCGGGAAATGCGGGTCGACTGCGACCAGGACGCG
>JAFKJZ010000195.1 GCA_017305815.1 Hyphomicrobiales bacterium | reverse complement strand
TCGGATTGCCCCATTCCGGCCATTCCGGCGGCGTCAGCGGCAGCGTGTCGTCGAGCATGGTGTTGAGCACGTCGACGAAGGGGACCTCGGCGATGATGCCGCCGAACAGGTCCGGCTGCATGTTGGCGATGGCGCCCATCAGCATGCCGCCGGCCGAGCCGCCCCAGGCGACGATCCTGCCGCGCGCCGTGTAGCCTTCCTTCGCCAGATATTCGCCCGACGCGATGAAATCGGTGAAGGTGTTGGTCTTCTTCTCGCGGCGGCCGTCGGCATACCAGCGGAAGCCCTTGTCCTTGCCGCCGCGGATATGGGCGATGGCGTAGACGAAGCCGCGATCGACCAGCGACAGCCGCGAGATCGAGAACGAGGCGGGAATGGTGATGCCATAGGCGCCATAGCCATAGAGCAGGCAGGGCGCGCTGCCGTCGAGCTTGGTGTCCTTGTGGTAGAGCAGCGACACCGGCACCGTCTCGCCATCCGCCGCCGTGGCGAACACCCTGCGGGTGACGTAGTCGGCCGGGTTGTGGCCGGAGGGGATTTCCTCCTCCTTGCGCAGCGTCCGCTCGCGCGTCGCCATGTCGTAGTCATAGACGCGCGACGGGGTCGTCATCGACGAATAGGTGAAGCGCAGCGTCGAGGTATCGAACTCGTAGCCGTCGCCCATGCCGAGCGAATAGGCCTCCTCGTCGAAGGCGATCGCGTGCTCCTCGCCGCTGGCGAGCGCGCGGACGATGATCCGCGGCAGGCCGGCGAAGCGCTCGAGCCGGACCATGTAGTCCTTGTAGACCGTCATGCCGAGGATCAGCGTGCCCGGCACATGCGGCACGAGGTCGACCCAGTTCTCGCGGCCGGGCGAGGCGACCGGCGCTGTGACGATCTTGAAGTCCTCGGCGCCGCCGGCATTGGTCAGGATGTAGAGCGTGTCGCCGCTGTGATCGACGGAATATTCCTCCGCCGTCACCCGCTCGGCGATCAGCCGGTGCGCGCCGGTCGGGTCCTCGGCATCGAGCAAATGGACTTCCGACGTCTCGTGGTCGTGGCTGTCGATCAGGATGTAGCGCGAGGACTGCGTCTGGCCGACGCCGAGGAAGAAGCCGGGATCCTTCTCCTCGAAGACGAGCACGTCCTCGGATTGCGGCGTGCCGACGACGTGGCGATAGATCCGGCAGGGGCGGTGGTTGTCGTCCAGCACGGTGTAGAACAGCGTGTTGCTGTCGGCCGCCCAGACGCCGCCGCCGGTCGTCGCCTCGATCGCGTCGGAGAGATCGGCGCCGCTTTCGATGTCGCGCACATGCAGCGTGTAATATTCCGAGCCCTTGTCGTCATAGGCGAAGGCGAGCCGCTTGTGATCGGGGCTGTGATCGGCGCTGCCGAGCCGGAAATAGGCGCGGCCGGCCGCCATCTGGTTGCCATCGAGCAGGATGGTCTCCGGCCCGCTGCCGTCGCGCGCCGTGCGCACGACGAGCGGCTGCTCGGCGCCCTCGGTGAAGCGCATCGCATAGGCGAAGTCGCCATCGGGCGAGGGGACGGAGGAATCGTCTTCCTTGATGCGGCCGCGCATCTCGGCGAACAGCTTCGCCTGCAGATCGTCCGTCTCCGCCATGGATGTCGCCGTATGGGCGTTCTCGGCCTCGAGATAGTCGCGGATTTCCTGCGAAAGCAGGGTCGGGTCGCGCATCACCTCCTGCCAGTTGTCGGCGCGGAGCCAGGCATAGTCATCGGTCAGGGTGACGCC
>JAFKJZ010000194.1 GCA_017305815.1 Hyphomicrobiales bacterium | reverse complement strand
ATTCGGTGCTGAACAACCGCATCAACGCGCCCGGCAGCGAGCCGATGATCGTCGTCTGCGCCCTCGTCGCCGTGCTGGCGGGCCTCTGCCATCTCGCGATCGGCGAGACATTCGTCCTGCCCGATACCGGCGCGACATTGTCGCTGCTCGCGCTCGGCATCGGCCCGATCGGCGCCGCCTTCGTCGCCTGGGACCACGCCACCAAGCACGGCAAGCTGGCCCTGCTCGGCGCCATGTCCTATGCGGCGCCGCCACTGTCGACGCTGATCCTGGTGCTGACCGGCCAGGCGGAGCCGAGCCTCACCCTGCTCGCCGCCACCCTGCTCGTCGTCGCCGGCGCCGGCCTCGCGGCGTTCGGCTCGAAATGGCAGCAGCGCCGCAGCCAGCCGGCCTGAGCGCCGCGAAAGCGGGCGCTCTAGCGCAGCGTCTCGCCAAAAAGCTCTAGCAGGCGCTTCCAGTGCCGCGCCGCGCCGGCCTCGTCATAGACGCCATGATCGCTGACCGCCCAGCCATGCGCCATGCCGACATAATTCTCGAGGATGTGGTCGACGCCGGCCTCGCGCAGCGCCTCGGCCAGCTTCGCCGATTGCGCCGGCGGGAAGCTCGCGTCGACGCCTGCCTCGCCGACATAGACGCGCGCCCGGATCGAGCCGGCGCGCAGATGCGGGCTGTCGGGCGCGTCGCTGGCGAGATTGCCGCCATGGAAGCTCGCCGCCGCCGCGATCCTGTCCGGATAGGCCGCCGCCGCCGTCAGCGCCCGGCCGCCGCCGAAGCAATAGCCGACCGCGCCGATCGGACCGGTCGCGCCGGCTGCGGTCAGCGTCTCGATGAAGGCGGCGCCGTCGCGCTCGGTCATCGCCTGGGTCGTCGCCTGCAACATCGCCCGCAGCTGCACCCGCGTCGTCTCGTTGCTGAAGGCGGTGGTGTCGAACGGCCCATAGGGCGCGGACCGGTAGAAGAGGTCCGGCACCAGGACGAAATAGCCGGCATCCGCCAGCTTCTCGGCCATGCCGTAGAGCGCCGGCCGGAGGCCGAAGGCGTCCATGTAGAGGATGACGCCGGAGAGGGTGGCGTTCGGCCCGGCCGGGGCGAACAGGGCGGCGCTGGCGGCGCCGTCGGCGGTCTTGATCTCGACGTCCTGTCTCATCGCAATGCGTCCGTGGTGGGAGAAGCAGCCGGAAGGCAACGGACGGAAGATAAGGCGGCCGAAGCGAACCTCAATCGCCGTCCCGGCCGAAATTGCGCACCAGCACGGCGGCGAGGATGATCGCGCCGGTCAGCAGGTCCTGCAGGAAGCTCGGCACGCCGAGAATAGTCAGGCCATTGGAGACGACGGCGATGATCGCCGCGCCGACCAGCGTGCCGGGCACGCTCGGCTCGCCCTCGCGGAACGCCGTCATGCCGAGGAACACCGCCGCATAGGCCTGCAGCAGGTAGCCGCCGCCGCCGGTCGGGTGCGCGCTGCCGAGGCGGGCCGTCAGCAGCAGGCCGGCGAGGCCGGCGAGCGCCGCGCAGAGCGCAAAGGCGATGACCATGTCGCGCCGGACCGGCAGGCCGACCAGGCGGGCCGCCTCGCGATTGCCGCCGATCGCATAGAGCCGGCGGCCGAACTCGGTCTGGTCGAGCAGCAGCCAGAACACGATCGCGACGCCGATCAGCCACAGCGTCGGGACGGGTACGCCCATAAGCGTGCCGCGGCCGAGATCGCGGAAGCCGGCCGGGATGCCGGAAAACAGC